>JASJDS010000056.1 GCA_030065055.1 Calothrix sp. MO_192.B10 | reverse complement strand
TTTTGCAAATAGCCAGTGCATCATTCCAAACTACGCGAACACAACCAAACAACTGAGCCAAAAGCTGCTGTTGTTGGTCGGTCGGGTAGAAACGATACTGATACCTAGCTTTCATAGTTAATGCTATAAATCGAAATCAGAAGTTTGAAGTCAGGAAGTTTGAGCGTCCTGTTGTTCAAACTTCTGACTATAGGGGTCAAAAACCCGATCCCCTATGGGTTGGGTAAAAAACTAGAAAAATCTGCCAGCCTCCGGAAAAATCGCCCCAGTGTACCACACATCAAACCTGGTAATTTCTGGTAAAGGGCGATTTTTCCGCCAAGATATATGCCACTAAACCAATAAACTGCTGATGAGGCTGGCAGATTTTTCCGGATTTGATGAAAGCGGTTGTCAGTTTTGAGTTGGGTTCCTTTGTCCCCATCTCAAAACCCCGCTCAAACCTTCTTCCTTCTTCCTTCTTCAACAGAACGGTTAAACACGACAAGCAGAAATTCCTTTACCATTGATAGAACCATTCATTCCCCTGATAACTGCTTTAACTCGTTGTCTGGGCGTACCGTGATGATGGGCGCTACCCCAAGCATAATCACCGATCCGATGGGCAAAGGTAGCAATTTCTCGAATATCTTTGTTATCCAATACAATATTTGGAATCAGTCCTAAATAAGCACCTGCTAAACAGTCAGCTTGTAGTTCTGTGATATGTCCAACCCCTGGTCTAAAACCATAGGCAGTTTGCATAGCATGGGCATATTCATGGGCAATAATATAAGCTAGTGCCGCATCTCCATGTTGATAAGCCATACGGATATCTCGGCTGGGAATGTAGACGGTATGGTTTCTAGTACAGTAATGGCTGCTACGAATTGGTCCGCAAGCACCACGCCTACCTTGAGGTACACCCCAAATCAATTGAGGAGTTGCTTTGTAGCCATGAATCTTTTGGATACCAGAATATACCCCATCTACAACCGCACGAGGAGTCCATTCCCTTGCATGGGCTGGTAAAGTTCCCAAAAGAGTTCCTACGCCAATCGCAACTGTGGTTAATGCCTTGAATATCTTCATGGAGGAGATTCCGAAACAATGGTGTCTATTTTTAAAATCACATAGATACCGGGTAAGTTTCGGAAAAAAATATTAAAGAATTAGTAAAATATACTTAAGATTTAATTTTTTATATTAATAAAGTGTTATTTGCTGTGGTTAAACTGCTAGTTCTGGAAGAGCATATTTTTGTCTTGCAGTACGGTTATCAGCACATATAACGTCTATTTCTATTCCGCCTTTTACTTGCGATCGACGTTACATTGAAAGATATAAGTCAGTTAACCACGAGAAAATCTCACATCTCACAACCAACTATGAAGAATGTTCTTCACAGCTCCTAAACTGTCAACTGTCAGCTGTCAACTAACAACTAACAACTAACAACCATTTTCAAGCTAGTCCCTCATAAACGTTTGTACACAACCTGCGGATCTGAAAATGCTTTGTGAATAACTCGTCAAGGGCGCACGCAATGCGCCCCTACTGCGGCTCCTACACCTAAGCTGTCAACTATCAACTAACAACTAACAACTAACAACCATTTCCAAACTAGTACTTATACCAATCGATGGATTATGAGTAAAAAAATACAACAGACAATTAAATCAATTTTAAAACCTCTTTTTCTCCTCTGCCTAGTGGTGGTATTGGCACTTAGCCAAGCAGATACGGCTCTAGCAGCTCGTAGTGGTGGTAGGATTGGCGGTGGCTCTTTCAGAAGAATGCCCAGTAGCCGTACCTATACCCCTCGCACTCGCGCTCCCGGTGGTTACTACCCTGGTGGTGGTTTTGGTTTTCCCTTCTTACTTCCCTTCTGGGGAATTGGCGGTGGCTTTGGTGGTTTGTTTAGCATCTTGATTTTTATTGCGATCGCAAATTTCATGATGCAAGCTTTCCGCAATTTCGCCAGTGGAGAAGGGGAAGAAGTTGGTTATGATAGCAATCCATCGGTATCTGTAAGCCGCTTACAGGTAGGTTTGTTAGCTGGTGCTCGTTCATTGCAACCAGAACTGAACCAAATTGCTGAAAAAGCTGATACCAACACCCCACAGGGAAGAGCAGAAATTTTACAAGAAGCTAGCCTCGCTTTACTCCGCCATCCAGAATACTGGGTATATGCAGGTGGTAGTACAAAGCAAGCACGGCTAAATGCTGCTGAAACTGAATTTAACCGGTTGGCATTGGCAGAACGGAGTAAATTTACTGAGGAGACTCTGAGTAATGTTAATAACCAGCTAAAAGCAGTTCTAGCGGAGGATGCTTTACCATCAACCAAGGAAAGTGATAACCCCACCAACTTAATTAAAGAAGGTCCTGGGGAATATATTATCGTCACCTTATTGGCGGCTACCCTTGGTAAAATGGCGATTCCAGCCATTAATAATACTGATGATTTGCGTCAAGCTTTGAGTCAAATAGGTAGTTTTCCAGCTGATAGACTGTTGGCGATCGAAGTTCTCTGGACTCCTCAAGCAGAAGGGGATACCCTCACCAGTGATGATTTGTTGGCAGAGTATGCAGATTTAAAAATAATCTAGGGAATCTGTAGATGAGTCACATAGCACTTATTTACAGCGATTTTCAGATAAATAGAACGCAGGGGTTTAGCATTGCTAAACCCCTACAAAATATGTGTTTCAATTACCACCAGAGTTGTTAATCAATTTCGATTCTTCAATAACTACCTGGGATTTTTGAGGATTCATGGTAGATGGGGAGCGACTAGCTATTTGTTGTTGAGAGAACATTTCCCGCAAAACCGAAGCTGGATCTACGTGCTTGTTGCTGAATTTAAGACCCCAGTGAAGATGGGGACCTGTTGTCCTTCCAGTCATGCCTACCCGACCAATCCTATATCCTGTAGGTATATTTTGACCTACTGGGATTTGGATACCTCCAGTGCGATCAACCAAATGGCGACGACCTTGAATAGTTTCTACCTTCCCTTGCATATGGCAATAGGTATGTTGCCATTTTCCGGATTGCATAACTATATAAGTACCACAGCGACCGCGATCGCCAACTTTAATTACTTTTCCTGCCCACCAGTTACGTATGTAGCTACCTTGAGGCGCAGCAATATCTAAACCACCGTGAAATTCCCAGTTTCTTCCACCTGTGGCAGATCTTCGATAGCCAAAGGGTGAAGTATACGCTTGAAAGTTTTCCACAGGGAAAGACGCGGATACCCAACTGCTAGTTTTTGCCAACTGTTTGGAGTTAAAGTCAACAGCTTTAACTTCTTTGAAATCAGGCAACACAGTCATTGCGCTGACAATGGTTAGTCCTAATAAAAATACCATAAATCTTGATAGTATTTTTTGCTGTTGCCACTTTTTCATTTTGTCTGCCTCAAACTAATACCGTTATTCACTAACTCTTGTCAACTTTCATGGGATACCAAGGATGAATATTTATAATTTCTTAGTCATCTTACTTACATTGCCAGCTCGCTCGAAAATATATAATTTCATTAATGATGAAACCTGTCTTATACAATGTTTCCCACTTTCTAATTCAGATAATCATCAGCTCAAAAATCAAATAATTAAATAATTGTTAATGATATAAAGATATCTATTTTTTCAGTATATACACTGATTTTTAAAGCCAGTATCATTTACCATAGTTCTGGCTTTAATTTACTTTAATCAGAGTTAATCAAGGTTGGATAAATAAAATAAATGTATCCATAAAATCTATATTTAATGCTCGAAAATCCTGTCAAATATATGTGAGAGTAGATTTGTGGAAGTTGATAATTAGGTATTTATATTGCACATGATTAGCATAGATAAATGGATGGCTCACAATTAGACTTACAAATCATATCGTTTCCGTTGACATTGGAATAATAAAACCGCAAAGGCGCATTAGACACGAAGTGGCTTCCCGTAGACACGCAGTGGCTTCTCGAAGAGTAGGGTAGAACGCTAAGAGAAGAGAAAGGAGGTAATAATTCCGATGCAAACGGATTTGATATCACATCTTCCCCTGAAACTCTCTTGCTTTTTCCTTCTCGCGTAGCGAGTTAAAGTTAATCGCGAACAAAAATGTTGTAGAATCAAGGTTTAAAATCTTGTGATAATTTCAATTATCATAATTTGGTAGAAGAATAGAAAAATTTATATACTTCCAGGAAATTAATACCATGCTGACTGAGATGCTACCATTCCGGCTGAATTTAGATGGGACTACCCTTACCGGAATTAGTTTATGGTCTTTAGCCTTATATTTAGGTTTTTCCCCAGTCAGTGAGTGGGTGATGCATCAACTCAACCGTTGGTTTAATTTTGCCGAGCGATCGCTGTATACTAGCGAAGCGGAATTTGAGCGAACTCGTAAGGCAAGGGAATCCCAAAATGCTTTTTATGCTTCGTTGTTCAGCATTGTACCTTTTCTGGTGGTAGGTATTTTTTGTAACTGGGGTGTGGAAGTCAGCTTAGGGCGCAGTTGGGCAATTAGCACCGCTATACTTGCCTGTATGGGTTGTGGTGTATATGAGTTGGGACGTAGAGATGGTCAGTCTTCTGAGTAAAATAAGTATAATTTAATTACCATAAAGCAGTAGCTAAGGCAGTATTTCTACTAGAGTACCTATTTTCACGACTTGATATATTTCATTTACGTCTTGATTTTTCAGGGAGGGACAACCCCAAGTCCAATTGGTACGGTTATCGATCATACCATTTGTCCCTGGGGGTACGCCGTGAATACCTACTTGACCGCCGATAGAATGATACCAAGGGAGTTTACCTTGCATTTTTGCCTGAAAATGGTTGCGCCATGATGGGGGGTTGGGATAATCCAACCAGATGAATTTTGACCATTGGGGATGGGGGTATAAGTCTTTGATGCGGAGGATACCCTCTGGTGTTTTGTTATCGCCTTCTCTAAGTTTATCTCCTTTGGGGTTACTACCAAAGACAACGGGGTAAGATTTGATTGGTTTTTGATTGTAATAAAGGGTCAATTTATGTTTTGATTTTTCAATTAAAATTGAGGTTTTATCCTGATCTATTGTTGGTGTAATTAGTTTGTTTAGGGGTTGATTATAATTCAACAATCCATTTTCTGGGGTAGGGTTGTGAATTTTCTGGGGTGATGGGCAACCATTGAGACATAGTACTTCAGGAATATCTGTAAGGGGAATGAGGAATCCTCTGCGAACCAGGACTAAATATAGCAGAGAACCACCAATTACAATTAGGAAGAATGTCAAAGATTTTTTAGTATAGAGTAGTTTTAATTTCATACAAAAAATTTTATGCTTAGGCTCATTGTAGTTGCTGTTTTATTGTTGTTATTAACAGCTTGTGGTAACGGTGTATTACCTCCCAATCGCAATTTAATCAAACAAGCGATCGCAATTCAGTTAGAACAAACCCAGCAGCAACTCAGGGAACAACTAGATTTGGATTTTCAAGGGTTTGAGATTAATCATCTGACGATTACCAAAAAAATACCTTTGATGATGGAGCATTTACCGGCTTACCACCTACAAGGAGTGTATGATCTCAAATTTAATATTCCCCAACACGACTTAAAACAACCACAAAAACCTTTTGATATTTATATGCAAATTCAACCTGAAGGTAAAACATGGAAACTGATAATTCCGGACAGTAATAATCAAACATCTAATCGGGTATGGCGTAGTTACTTAGTGTATCCCGATGGAAATAAGTGAACTACCTACTTATGCCTTACGGCAGGCTTTGCCAACGCGTACACCTAAAATCTGGGCAACTATTGCAGCTGGTAATTGTGTGCTCCTGCTCTACATCACCAAATAGTTTCAATATTCGTTAATGCTTGAATCCGTAAATCGCGGGTAACTAGGGAAATACCTAAATAAAAAGCAGTAGCTGCTATAATCCTATCTGGCATATCAGGAACAGTTTCTCGATCTATTTGTCGAATTGCTCCAGAAATGTTTTGATCTAAAGGTACTAATGAAATACCCGTATTTGGGTCATCTAAAGCATTAACAAGTCTAGTTAATACCTCTTCCGAAAAGCGTTTTTTTTCAACAAGATAAACTATTTCGACTAATGTTATAGCAGATATATAAATAGGATTACCAGAATTAACTGTTTGCTCTAAAGTTGTGAATGCTGTTGCTGATAATCTCTCTAAATCAAAAAGATACCAAATTAAAGTGTGTGTATCTGCAACCACTGATGTCATCAAACAATATCCCTAGGAAAATTACCCCACATTTCTTGCCGTGCTTTGACAATATCTTCGTCTGTAATATCAACTTTCAAATCATTACATAAGCCTCTAACGCTACGCAAGGGAGCTTTAGTAGTGTTTTTGTGATACAAAAATTCGGCAAAATTCAATAATTCTCGCTGCTTATCTATGGGTAGGTGACGCAATTTTTCCAAGACTGCTTGCTCAATATTCATAATCTTTGTTTATGCTAAAGCTAGTATGAAGTCAAGTATTGCTTATTTTATATTATCAAAATATGCTCGGAAATTTCATGCGATACTTCCGGTAAGCTCCGCTCAAGCTCTTTTATCGAAGCTGGTAATTGTATGCAATCAACCAAGGATTTTACGCTCTGAGTATCACATCAATTATTTCTTCTACAAAACCTAAATACCAGTAGCTTCTAACCAAGCTTGCAAATCAGCCATACTAGTAAAATCAAGTAACGCTTCACCCAAATTTTCCAAACGTTCCAAATCGAGAGATTCTACCTGCTGAATCACTGGTTGGGGTAATTCCCCCACCCGTCGAGTTAGTTGACGTAAAACAAGCGATCGCTCTCCTTGTTCCCGTCCCTCTTCCCGTCCCTCTTCCCGTCCTTGTTCCCGTCCCTCTTCCCGTCCTTCTTCTTTAATTTCTCGATAAACTCGTGTTTCCTTCAAAGTAATTCCTAACATTTGTTCTACCTCCCGTTGGCTTTTATCTTCAAATTTGTACACCATTATCGTTACAATTAATTCCATTATGGCGCGACTTGATGGTTGAGGTATTTCCTGTTGACTTCTAGTTAATAAATATCTTGCTTCCTCGGTTACTTGCTCATCATCAAGTGTAGTTAATACCATCAGTGCTACCCATACAGGTAAGGAGCGAATATCACCTAATTCATCTAAATATATCCGATGAACTTGGTCGCCATTGAGAAATGAACGATGGGGATATGTCTCACTTTGTTCGATGTTGCGGGATGGATAAATTACCACTACTTGCCAATCACTGAACCTGTCTCGGTTACGATAAAAGTACAAACCAGATTCTGCAAATATTCTTTCATATAATCTTTCATCCCGTTGAAATTGCACCTCGCAGAAATATACTGCACCTGTATTTTCACTTTCTGGTGGTAAAAATACGCCATCGATTTCAAATTTTGGTTCTTTGACTGCTACGGAATCAAAACGATATGCCTCTGCATTTGCAGGAGGATTTGTCAAGAGTGCGAATAAGAGGTTGGGAGATTGTTGGAAAAGTTTATAAAATATTGAATCTCGACGCATTAATAATTTTAGTCAGTTGATTTTTGATTTATTTAAATATTTATTATGCCGGAAAATTGCTATTTGATAATCACAATCTCTCGTAACTAGTAAGCTCGGCTAATACGTTTATCATAACCCGGAAATTTTTTGCTATACCTGCGGTAAGCTCCGCTAACGCTCTTTTATTGAAACTGGTAAATGTTTGCGTTCTAACAAGTATTTTACGCTCTGAGTATCACATCAACGGAATCAAAACGGTATGATTCTGCATTTGCAGGAGGATTTGTCAAGAGTGCAAATAAGAGGTTGGGGGATTGTTGGAAAAGTTTATAAAATATTGACTTTCAGCGCATTAATGATTTTAGTAAGCTTATTTTTTGACATATTTAAGTATTGATGATGCCTGAAATTTTCTACTTGATAATCACCTTTTAAGTTAATATGAATAGCTACCATTACTATGGATTGAAGAGAGGGCGATCGCCATGTAAAATTGGCATGGTAAATAATCCCCAAGCTAAACCTGTAATTAGTCCAAAGGTGTGATAGCTAACGACTAAGAAGTGAACCATACAATTCTGGGCGACGATCCCGGAAAAAGCCCATTTCAGCCTGAAATGTTCTCTGGGCGGTAAAATCCAACTCACTTACAATTAAACGGTTATCATTCCCACCTGCATCAGCTATCACCTCTCCCCTGTAATCAGCAATAAACGAGGTACCGTAAAAGTCCATCTCCCCCTCTCGTCCTACTCGATTAGCAGCGGCTATATATACCGAATTACTTACCGCATGGCCCACCATAGCTCGCCGCCACATGGCACTGGTATCAAGAGAACCCGCCTGCTGAGGCTCGGAACCGATAGCCGAAGGATACAAGAGTACACCCGCTCCCAGCAATGCCATTGCCCTGGCACACTCTGGGAACCATTGGTCCCAACATATCCCAACCCCGATTTTTCCGTAGATAGTGTCATAACAGCGAAACCCCGTATCCCCTGGAGTAAAATAATACTTCTCCTCATACCAGGGACCATCGGGAATATGTGCCTTACGGTAAAGCCCAAGATCCCTGCCATCCGCGTCAAAAACCACCACACTATTAAAATAGGAGGTACGATCCCGTTCAAAAAAACTCACCGGCAACACAACCTTCAAATCGGCAGCTAATTGCTGGAACACTCCCAGGAAAGGATGCTTATCCCTGGGTTGAGCCAGCGCAAAGCTCTCCCCTTGTTCATTTTGGGGAAAATAATGGTGAGCAAAGAGTTCAGGCATCAAAATCACCTGGGCGCCTTCCTGGGCAGCTTTTTTGATAGCATCGGTCATTTTGATGACATTAACCTCAGCATTTTCCGAAAACGAGCTTTGCAATACTCCTAATTTCATAGGCAAAATACTTATTACTTATTACTTGTTAGTTATTATTTGACCACAGTCTTTTTCGGTAACTGCTGCGCCAAACAGTTGAAGATACCTCCTCCGTGTTGCAAGATAGCTCTGGCTGCCAAACTCACTACTTTATGCTGAGGAAAGCAGTTTGCCACAATAGTACGCGCCACTTCATCTGCTGGGTCTTCAAAGGCGGGTACAATTACACTGTGTGTTGTAACATAAAAATTAGCATAGTTTGCACAAACTAGCCCTTCTATTCTGCTAATATCAGCTAAATCCTCAGTAACAGCCCTCTCAATCGTCTGCTGGGGCAATGGGAGAAAAATGAGGCGATTTGCACCGAAATATTTACTTAGCTGCTCATAATTGTCTCGAAGCACATGAAAATGAGGGTTGCACCTATACTCTGTGTGATTAATCAAGATGTTACCACTTGGTGTGAAACGGGCAACCATATCGATGTGTCCATCCGTATGATCTCCCACCAAACCATTATCCAACCAGATTAGCCTTTCTAGTCCAAAATAATCTTTGATTATTTGGCTTAGTTGCCCTTCATCTAATCCCGAACGATTCGGGTTCAACAAGCAGGAGCGAGTTGTCAGCCCAGTTCCCTCCCCATCCACCTCAACTGCTCCCCCCTCCAAAATCACAGGCACATCAAAAAAATTATCTACCCCCATAAGCTCCAGGAGTTTATAGCCTGCTGCACAATCCCGGTTATGGGCAAACTTTCCACCCCAGCCATTAAACTGCCACTTTACGGGTATCAGATGATCCGAACCGTTCTGTATCAGTTGAATGGGAGCAATGTCACGCATCCAGATATCATCAAGGGCTACCGTTGCCAGACGAAGATTAGCCCAACCGGAGGAACTAAGAAACTCATTACGCTGTGCCTCTGCAAAACTCTCCTCTTCTCCAGGAGCCAAAAGCAATAGCACTGGTTCATCTTCCATAATACTTCGGAGAAAAGCCATGAACTCACGCCGCACCTCAGCCAATGCTCCTTGCCACTCACTTTCTCCGAAAGGCCAGGCTAAAATTGTCAATTCATGGGGCGCCCACTGAGCTGGCATATAAAAACCCTTTTCCTTAGGATTATAATTCAGCCTTTGCATCGACCAACCTCATTAAGTAATAAGTAATTTATGAATTATGAATTATGAATTATGAATTATAAAGAGCCATATTTTTTCATAATGGTGATATGACCACCTGTTCCACTGTGTATTCATCATCAAATTAGGGGGTTGAAATTGTATGATTATGCAAGCTGAAGACAAAAAGATTTACACACCCGAAGAATACCTGGAGTATGAAGTTAATTCCCCAGAACGCCATGAATACATCAACGGTGAGGTTGTCCTCATGACTGGTGGAACCCCAAATCATAATCAAATTGCTCTCAATTTAAGTGGTACTCTCAACTTTGCACTTAAACGTCAACCCTATCGAGTCTTTGTCACAGATCAAAGGCTATGGATTCCGAACCAGCGTATTTATACTTATCCTGATGTGATGGTGGTTCAAGGAGAATTAGAGCTACAACAAGGAAGACGAGACACAATTACTAATCCATTAATGATTACTGAGGTTCTGTCTGAGTCTACCAGAAGCTACGACAAAGATAAAAAGTTTGCAGCCTATCGAACCATTGACAGTTTTCAAGAATATCTTCTCATTGACCAGTATGCCATGCATGTGGAGCAATATTTTAAGACTGGTAACAAAAACTGGACTTTTTCCGAATATGATGGATCTGATACAGTAATATCTTTAAATTCGTTTCCCTTTGAGATTGTCTTGGCAGATATTTACGATAAAGTTGAATTTGAAGGGATAGAATCGGACGTTCGTCAACAAGATAAAGAATAAATGATCGATCGCCTTTTTTAAGATAACTTGATTAGTGTTTCAGAATAAAATTAGAAATTGGCAAGCTTTCCCAAGTCATATTTCTCGATGATTCAGTCGATGAAGATAGACCAGCATTGGCAAATAAGCTAACAGCAAAGGTTAATGCGATCGCTAATAATAGTTTTTCCCCCATAATCTCTTTCTCCCACACCATGATAAAAACTATCCCTATAAATATATATGGCGGATTTTGGGCTTTATCCCAGTGATAACCACAGCTGGGGAGGAGTGATATTAAATAGGTATTGCTGTGATTGGTGTCACTGACTAAATAATTGCTAATTGGTAACTATGTAGGTTTCAATACCCTGCATGATCGTTAAAATTTAGCTAAAACCAAAAGAAGCCTCTCACTCATCCGTAAGGGGAGTGATGAGATGAATTTTGGGGTAATCAGGTTGCGTCCTGGGAGCAACTTCCCTCTCTGAGGGAAGAGGGAGTGGGGAGGTGCGAGTTGATTACCAATTCTTGTGTTTGGTCTTGTTGTCTTGATCTTACTACCCGAGCGTGTTGTCACACCTCCTGCTATCATAAAGGAGTGCTGGTCAAGCCGAAAATGCTGTCCACACGATGTACCTAGACAACTGAAGATAGAGGGTTTTACTCTCGAATGCGGTCTTAAATATGCTGTCAAACAGCCGACTACTGCCTCCAGTATGTAAAATTTTCAAGGAACCTAGGAGAATGTTTTAATCATTCAAGTCGGGAGGGGCACGCGCCTGACTTAAAACTGCGGTAGTGGGAAATAATTGGAGTACCACAAACGAATTTTTGGCAGGAGTAATCCGCCAGAAGCCTACACTTACAAAGAAGAGAAGTGTAGGAGTGTCACGGCATAATTGCACCAGTGAAGTTAGCGCCATCTAAGAGTGCTTCATGGAAATTAGCACCTTGAAGTTGGGTATGACTGAGATTTGCACCCCTCAAATCTGCTCCCCTCAAATCCGCATTGCTAAGGTTGGCATGATTCAGGTTCGCTCCACTGAGATTAGCTCCGCGCAAGTTGACACCGCTTAAATTCGCCTTTTCTAAATTGGCTCCCCCTAAATTGGCATTTTGTAAATCCATTCTTCGCAAATCTTTACCTCGCCAATCAACACCACCGAGATTTTTTGGGGATGGTTTTACCTGTATGGGAACTATGGGTGTATTTGGAGTTGTTAATGATGGTGCTGAAGTTTCCACTGGTGGTGTTGAAGAATATTCTTTTGTTGATGATGTATCTACAGCTCTCAATGCCAAGTAAATACCTACTCCCACGAGCATGGTTGCCCCTGTAAGCACAGATGCAAGGGAAAATAATAATAATTGACGTTGATTTTGCTTTGACATGGTTGAGGGAGAGGGAAGGAGTTCGGAGTTCGGAGTTACTCCCTTCCCGCCTAAAGAATAAAGAATCGCAATCTAATTCTAGTTCGGAGGGAAGGAAGGAGGGAAGGAGGGAAGGAGTGAGGGAGTGTAGACGCGGTAGCGGCTTGGAGCAGAGTAGGAGTAGGGGCGGGGTTTCCCCGCCCGGTGTGTAGACGCGTATCCCTCACGGGACGCTTTGCGACTCAGCGGCTTCCCGTAGGGTAGGAGTGAAGGAAATAACTGATAACTGATAACTGATAACTGATCACTGATAACTGTTAACAGATGACCGAATCTGTCACCCACTGCGGTAGTCTAGATGAAAGTGAATTAATCTCCTGATTTGACATCTTAGTTTATGACATCTGTTGTTTCCGGTTCTAACCGCACTATTCGTATTGGTTCCCGTAAAAGCCAATTAGCTCTGGTTCAAACCCATTGGGTAAGAGAAGAACTCCAGAAATCCTTTCCTGATATCACTTTTGAAGTCCATACCATGTCTACTCAAGGTGACAAAATTTTGGATGTTGCCTTAGCTAAAATTGGCGATAAAGGACTGTTTACCAAAGAGTTAGAACTGGGAATGATTAATCAGGAGGTTGATTTTGCAGTCCATTCTCTCAAGGATTTGCCGACTAATTTGCCAGAAGGTTTGGCTTTAGCCGCAATTACTGAACGGGAAAATCCAGCAGATGCTTTAGTTGTAAGCGAAAAACACAAGGATAAGCAAATTGATACTTTACCTGCTGGTGCTGTTATCGGTACATCTTCCTTAAGAAGGTTGGCACAACTACGTCATAAGTATCCCCACTTTACTTTTAAAGATGTACGTGGTAATTTAAATACTCGTATGGCAAAGCTGGATGCTGGAGAATATGATGCCATTATTTTGGCAGTAGCTGGCTTAGAACGGTTAGAAATGAGCGATCGCATCCATCAAGTCATACCCAGTGATATTTCTCTCCACGCCGTCGGACAAGGGGCTTTGGGCATTGAATGCCGTGCAGATGATACGGAATTAATATCCCTCCTAAAAGCCATCGAACACCCCCAAACCCGCGATCGCTGTTTGGCAGAACGCGCTTTTCTACGAGTTTTGGAAGGCGGTTGTCAAGTTCCTATCGGTGTAAATACTGAGATTAATGGTGATACATTAACACTAAAAGGTATAGTTGCTAGTGTGGATGGACAAAGGTTAGTTAAAGATACTATCACTGGTGCGGCAAAGGATGCCGAGCAACTGGGTAGTCAGTTAGCAGAAAGTTTACGCCAACAGGGTGCTCAAGAGATTTTGGACGAAATCTTGGCTGAGGTTGGGAGAGATTCCTAGTGTTCTGTCCCATTAATTTTGATGAGTCGCGGTGTGAGCGATCCCCGACTTCTACCCTACGGGAAGCCGCTAACGCGTCTACAAGAAGTCGGGGATCTATTCTCTAGCTTTGGGAACACCGATTCAGTAATGCTAGGTGATGAGATGATGTGTTTTGGCTCATATTCACTCCTTCCCTGCTACCCTACACCGAAGCCGCTGAGTCGCAAAGCGTCCCGTGAGGGATACGCGTCTACACTCCGGGCGGGGAAACCCCGCCCCTACTCCTTAAATTATGTTCATAAATCACCTAATTCCTTAATAGTTAGCTAATGCGAGCCAAATTTAAGGAAATTGCTGTTGCACAGCAGTTCTGCCAGCAACTATACTTCCCATATCAAAAATGGTGCGAAGTCAACTAAAATACATAGGCATAATCGGGGAACACAGGTTATCATGCAGATTCTATTTGTGGCAGCAGAGGCTGCTCCCATTGCAAAAGTGGGTGGTATGGGCGATGTAGTGGGAGCACTACCCAAGGTTCTGAGAAAAATGGGTCATGATGTGCGTATCTTCATACCCTATTATGGTTTTCTGGCAGACAAAATGGAAATTCCCGAAGAACCAATTTGGTGGGGATATGCCATGTTTCAGGACTTTGCTGTTTATGAAACGGTGTTGCCTGGTACTGATGTGCCTCTGTATTTATTCGGGCATCCTGCCTTTAATCCCCGGCGGATTTATTCTGGAGAGGATGAGCCTTGGCGTTTTACTTTTTTTGCCAATGGAGCGGCTGAATTTTGTTGGAATTATTGGAAACCAGAGATAATTCACTGTCATGATTGGCACACGGGTATGATTCCTGTATGGATGCACCAATCCCCAGATATTAGTACGGTATTTACCATTCACAATCTGGCGTATCAAGGGCCTTGGCGTTGGTATTTAGATCAAATTACTTGGTGTCCTTGGTATATGCAAGGACATAATACTATGGCGGCGGCGGTGCAATATGCAGATAGGGTAAATACTGTTTCTCCTACTTATGCTGCCCAAATTCAGACAGCTACTTATGGCGAACAATTAGAAGGCTTGTTATCTTTTGTCAGTGGTAAAATGTCTGGTATTCTCAACGGTATTGATACCGATGTTTATGACCCGACTAATGATAAATATATTGCCCAAACCTTCACTCCAGATACTTTAGATAAACGTAAGGCGAATAAAATCGCATTACAGGAAGAAGTAGGGTTAGAAGTGAACTCTAATTCCCTTTTAGTAGGGATGGTAACGCGGTTAGTAGAGCAAAAAGGTATTGACTTAGCCCTGCAAATACTCGATCGCTTTTTGGCATATACTGATGCCCAGTTTATCATTTTAGGTACGGGCGATCGCTATTATGAAAGTCAGTTGTGGCAAATGTCATCCCGTTACCCTGGACGCATGGCGACTTATTTGCTCTACAATGATGCTCTATCCCGGCGTATTTATGCAGGTTCTGATGTCTTCCTCATGCCTAGCCGGTTTGAGCCTTGTGGTATTAGTCAAATGATGGCCATGCGCTACGGTTGTGTACCTATTGTTAGACGAACGGGGGGATTGGTAGATACGGTATCTCACCACGAACCTATGGCTGAAGCAGGTACTGGTTATTGTTTTGACAGATACGAACCCCTGGATTTATTTACCTGTATGATTCGGGCATGGGAAGGCTTCCGCTACAAAGATAAATGGCAGAGTTTACAACAACGAGGTATGAAAGAGGACTTTAGTTGGTATAAATCTGCCAAGGAGTATGTGAGAATGTATAGGTCTGTTTTAGGTTTACCAGAAGAGGAAGAAGAACCAACACCAGAATCAGTGGATGTTGCTTGAGAGGGAAGGAGTGAAGGAGTGAGGGAGTGAAGGAGTGAAGGAGTGTAGACGCGGTAGCGGCTTCTCGCAGAGTAGGAGTAAGGGTGCTGCGGCTTGCGCCCTGGAGTGAAGGAGTGATGTGATGATGTGTTGTAGTTCATAATCTCCTTATCTCCTCATCTCCTCATCTCCTCTGCATCCGTGTAATCAGTTTAATCCGTATAATCCGTGATCGTTGTTTGAAAAGTGTTTAAATTTTTTGCTGACCGGGGTGGTACATTTACAGATATTATTGCTGTTACAAGCGATCGCTCAATTGTAAACAAACTTTACCAGCATAGAGAACGTTTTTTAATTGTTCCTCTTCCCAACCAACAATGGATAATAGTCTATAAATTACTGTCAGAAAATCCCGAACAATACCAAGATGCGGTGATTCAGGGTATTAGGGATGTAATTGGTATTTCCAGCAATCAACCTATCCCCACTGAAGCTATAGAAGTAGTCAAAATGGGGACAACGGTAGCAACCAATGCATTGTTAGAAAGACAAGGGGAACGGGTTGTACTCCTAATTACTAAAGGGTTTAAAGATGCGTTGAGAATTGGCTACCAAAACCGCCCTAATATCTTTGCTCGCCATATCATTTTACCTACCATGCTTTACGAACAAGTTGTTGAGGTAGAAGAGCGATATGATGCACAGGGAAATGAATTAACCCCGGTAAATATTGAGCAAGTTACACAAGATTTAGAAACAGTTTATCATACCGGAATTCGTAGCTGTGCTATTGTTTTAATGCATAGCGATCGCTATCATCATCACGAACAACAAGTTGCTACAATTGCGAAAGAAATTGGCTTTACCCAAATATCTGTATCCCATCAAGTTAGTCCTTTAATGAAGTTAGTAAGTAGGGGGGATACAACAGTTGTAGATGCCTATTTAACTCCTATTTTACGTCACTATATTAACCAAGTAACCAGTCAATTACCTAATGTCAGACTAATGTTTATGAAGTCTGATGGTGGGTTAACTGATGCCGAACAATTTCAAGGAAAAGATAGTATTTTAAGTGGTCCTGCTGGGGGTATTGTTGGTGCAGTACAAACTAGTAAAAGGGCTGGTTTTGAGAAAGTAATTACCTTTGATATGGGAGGAACAAGTACGGATGTTGCCCATTTTAAAGGTGAGTACGAACGCCAGTTAAATACGGAAATTGCTGGTGCGCGAATGCGAGTTCCCGTATTAGCAATACACACCATTGCTGCGGGCGGCGGTTCTATTCTCTATTTTGATGGTTCCAGTTATCGTGTGGGGCCAGAATCTGCGGGTGCAAATCCTGGCCCCGCTAGTTACCGACGGAGTGGCCCATTAACGGTTACAGATGCCAATATCATGTTAGGTAAAATTCATCCCCAATATTTTCCTGCTGTTTTTGGAGTTGATGGAAATTTACCCTTAGATAAAGATATTGTCATGCAAAAATTTACCCAATTAGCACAAGATATTGCCGATGTGGCAGAAAATCATCGCCCTCCCGAAGAGGTAGCTGCTGGATTTATTTCTATTGCTGTGGAAAATATGGCAAACGCAATTAAAAAAATCAGTTTGCAAAGGGGTTATGATGTCAGCGAATATGCTCTTTGTTGCTTTGGTGGTGCAGGTGGACAAGTTGCTTGTTTAATTGCTAATACTTTAGGGATGAAAAAGATATTTCTTCATCCTTATGCTGGCACTCTTTCTGCTTATGGTATGGGTTTAGCTGATGTGAGAGCGACTAAAGTTAGAGGAGTAGAACAGGAATTAAATCAAGCATTAATTCCTCAATTAAAGCAGTTAATGACATCCCTAGAAGCTCAAGGCAAAAGTGAATTAAATAATAATGTAGCAACTCTTGCCCAAGAAGTTGTGCCAAAAGTAAATTTAAAATATCAAGGTACTGACTCTACTTTGACTATTGATTTTGCATCAGATATAAGCAAGATGCAAACAGAATTTGAAATTGAGCATAAATCTCGCTATGGTTTCATTCAATCAGAAAAAGCATTAATTGTGGAGTCGGTATCGGTGGAAGTAATTCAAAAAATGGATACTCCCGAAGAACCTTTAATGATTCGTACTCGTTCTGAAAACATAGCACCTCAAGCCGTTGAAACAGTACAAATGTTCGCCGCTGAACAATGGAATAATACTCCGGTGTATCGCCGGGAAGATTTGCAACCGGGAGATACTATTAAAGGTGCTGCAATTATTGTGGAGCAAATTAGCACTATTATAGTTGAGCCAGAATGGGAAGCAAAATTAACTGAGCGTAATCATCTCATTTTAGAACGCTTAACAAGTTAGTGGACTAGTACTCCACCACATTAATTTTGATGGGCAAACCAACTTCTAGACTTCTCCTCTCCTCCTCTGACTCTGCGCTCTCTGCGCCTCTGCGGTTTCTGACTCTACCCCTCAGAACTAATGTGGTAGACCACTAGTGCTTTGTCCCATTAATTTTGATAAGTCGCGGTGTGAGCGATCCCCGACTTCTACCCTACACCGAAGCCGCTAACGCGTCTACAAGAAGTCGGGGATCTGTGAATACAAAACCTCACCCTGACAAGAGCAGACATCCCTCTCCTTAATAAGGAGAGGGAAAGATTTTTACGCAGTAAAAAGCGAGGGTAAGGTTTAATTATAGATTTGCCTGTTATTTAATCTACCTTTCTAAAGGCAAATTGTTCACTGCATTAATTTGCTCTAAAACCCATTAAATAGGAATCTAAGTATATTGATAGCTCCACTTACAGGACTTAATATTACACCTAGAGGATCGGCAACCTTGGCAATCCTAGAACGGCCAACAAGTATAACATCATCCTTACGGAGAATGGGATTGGTCTGCTCATTAATTCCTGCTGCCAAATCTACTTTGATTTTACGTCTAGTTACAGAACCATTGGGGTTGAGACGAACCAAAGTCACCCTTTTTCTCTTCGCCCTGGCATCATTAAATCCTCCAGCTGCCAGCAATGCATCATTTAAAGGACTATTAGGCTTAATTTGTACTCTTCCAGGGTTTTTCACTTCCCCTACCACACCAACTTGAATCTGGGCGGGAGATAAAGTCGTTGTAGCTAATTGAGTCGCTTCCGCAGAGTTAATTTCGGTGGCAGTGGGAACAACAATGGTATCTCCATCCTGGAGAATAACATCTTGACTGATATCACCACTTTGCAAGAGTTGCCAAAGATTAACATTAATATTTTGTTCGCTACCAGTTTTAGTCGCTCTTCGGATAGTTACTTGGCGAATATTTGCTTGTGGTGTAATGCCGCCAGCTTGCTGAATTACCCTAGTTAATGTCGGTAAATTAGCGACGTTATTACCACCTCCTGGTTGAGCAGCTTGATTATCAGTAGTAGTAGTAGCACCAGTATTCACCAGATAAGCACCAGGACGATCTACTTCACCAATCACAGCCACCGTCCGTGGAGCGCTGGAACTAGCAGCAAAGCTAACTGTAGCTAAATTTCGGGCTTCTGCCAAGTTGAGTTCCCTGGCTGTGGGGATAAAAATAGTGTCTCCATCTCGTAAGGTAATATCCTGGGGTACCTTACCTGTGGTGATCCATTCCTTGAGATTAATAGTAACCTCTTGCTGTCGTCCTCCTTTGACAAGCCGCCTTACCCTGACTTGAGTAATATCCGCAGCCATAGTCACTCCCTGAGCCCTGGTAATTGCCCCCAGTACTGTTGGGTATTGTACACCCGGATTATCTCCACCACCACTTGCCAAACTAAGAGTATAAGCTCCCGGACGTGTTATCTCCCCAGAGACGAAGATATTCAGGGGACGAGGGGATAACAAATTGACTGAAATCAAGGGACGCTTGAGAAAGCGAGCATATCTTTTGGCAATTTCATCAGCCGCCTGTTCTGTTGTCAGTCCTTCCAAAGGAACGCTGCCAATTAAAGGCATATTAATGGCTCCACCTGGTGGAATTTGATACTCACCTGTATATTCGGGAACCTCGAATACATTCACACGTATGCGATCGCCACCACCCAAAGTATAAGTTCTATCTAGTGCTTGGGGCTGCGTACCTTCTGTCAATCTGTTCAGTTGGGCATTAAGGGGTACGGCTTTGATTTGAGCCAAGCTGGCAGAGGGATAAACTAATATAGAAATTAACACAACTACCCTTGCAACTGGCTGGGTGAGAAATTTCAATAAACTTGTATTAAGCATATTTACCCGAAACTAACAAACATAAAGTGGTGCCCGAACATTCTCATCTTGACTATACTTAGGTATTCAAGTTCCCTAATCTTATTATCAGCAATTTCCTGTATTTTCCGCCTAAAAAACATAGATATATTTTGAATTTTTGGTGAAGGAAATTTAAAGTTGAGATAACTCTGATGCAAAAGTTAGAGTGACTTAACAATGGAAAGATAACCATTTTTACTTTCCTTAGTTGGTCAAGCATACAATATAATCAATGTAATCTTGAATATGCATTATCAACAAATACATAATAGTAAATGTAGATTTACCGTTGGAAGTAATTTGACCAACGATCGCGAGATTAATTCGATGCAAATATATTTATAACACCGATGCTACTGGTTAGTGTAATCATAGTATTTTTTAACCTCAACGAATTACGTAAATCAAGTTAAACAGTGTTTTTTAGATTACACAATCATTAATTTTTCTATGGCTGATACGACCCAAATTTTATATTTTTTTAATTGACAATGTCTGATGAGACAGATATGGCAGAGCGTCTGTTATTCAATTGTGGATTGAACAAACCATGCAGGGGAACAGGGGGCAGGGGGAGGATACCGTTTCTCCTCTGCTCCCTACTCCCAAGCGTAGCTGGCACCCCTGCCTCTTTTTTGATCGTCCACCGCAACTGATCATTGATAACTGAAATGAATCCAGGGGTTTGTATCCAGTTTATTTTTTGGTCAGCAATTTGATCTCCTTGTTTATGTAATATTATCATATGATTGTCTGCTTTCATACAAGGAGTATGGGAGAATTATTAAGTATAGTGCTACACAATTAGGTTAGGACATCCTTGAACGCTGGAACCCATGAGCAGTCCAATGCGTGACTTTTGACTTTTGACTTTTGACTTGCGCGTAGCGCTATATGGCTACTTTTGCAAATTTTGGATAAAAAATTCTTCCAGGGAAGGGCGAAATAATTTCATATTTATAATTTGTCCACCCATTAACCGCAGACTAGCCAGAAAATCATAGTAATCTCCTTGTACTTCTCCTTGCCAAGAACCATCGGACCTCGATTCTATATTTGGTAGCCATTTTTGCAGAATTTCCCAGTCACCACCAGTACCAACTACATGATAAGTATCGGCTGTGCCTAACAGTTGGTTGAGGGAACCGCAACAAATCAATTCTCCTTGGGCTAAAATGGCAACGCGATCGCAAATTTTTTCCACATCACTGAGAATATGACTGTTGAAAAAAATAGTCTTCCCTTGTTCCTTGAGGATCAAAATAATCGATCGCATTTGGTAGCGTCCCACGGGATCGAGTCCAGACATGGGTTCGTCCAAAAATACTAAATCGGGATCGTTGATTAAAGCCTGCGCCATGCCTACCCGTTGTAACATTCCCTTAGAGTAGCGGCGCATTTGCTTTTTGCGGGCATCCACTTTTGATAAACCCACCAAATCTAATAATTGGGGAATGCGTTGGCGTTGTAAACTGGCGGGAATCTGAAATATACCCGCCGCTAGCTGTAAAAATTCCCACCCGGTGAGATAGTCATATAAGTAAGGGTTTTCTGGTAGGTAGCCGATGCGTTGTTTTACACTGCGATCGCCAATTGGTTTACCCAATAATAATCCTTTACCAGCAGTGGGACGGATAATTCCTAGCAATAATTTAAACAATGTGGTTTTGCCAGCACCGTTGGGTCCCAGCAGTCCAAAGGTTTCCCCTTGGTAAACTTGTAAGGAACAGCTTTTCAAAGATACGACTTTTTGATTGAGCCAAAAGCCGGTACGATATATTTTTCGCAATTCGGTAGTCAGCACCACTGGTGGTTCTTGACTATTCAAGGTAGTATCGGGTGCGTCTGCGACAGACTTCATTTTTGTTTGATTTGATGTTGGTAACAGTACCAAATAGAATGTTAAAAATATTACACACTTAAACATTCCAAAGAACAGTATAAGTGTGTAAATTATGTCCAAAAGGATAACTGATTACCAAGTATTTTGTCACCATCTTGACAAGAGTTAGGAGTTGACAGTTGACGGTTGGTGGTTGTTGGTTGTTGGTTGACAGTTGACAGTTGGGATTACCGAAGAAGATAAATTTAATCCTCCCTCACTCCTTCCCTCCATCAACTATCAACTAACAACTAACAACTAACAACTAACAACTAACAATCATCACTCCTCACAACACTCCCTTAGAACTGGGAATTGTGGCAGCACGTCTGGGGTCAATTGCCACTGCCATCCGGGTAGCGCGAGCAAAGGCTTTAAATGTTGCTTCAATAATATGATGGGAATTAATTCCGTCTAATTGGCGAATGTGTAATGTCATCTGACTGTGGTTTACCAGTGCTACAAAAAATTCCCGTACCAGTTGAGTATCATAATTACCTACTCTCTGGGTAGGAATATTTAAGCCATAACTGAGATGGGGTCGTCCAGAAAAGTCTAAAGCTACTTGTACTAATGCTTCATCTAAAGGAGCCAAAAAATTACCAAAGCGGGCAATGCCCTTCTTATCTCCCAGTGCTTTTGCCATAGCTTGTCCCAAGGTGATACCCACATCTTCGTTGGTATGGTGGTCATCAATTTCCCAGTCTCCTTGGGCGCGGATGTCCAAATCAATTAAGCCGTGGGAAGCAATTTGATGTAGCATATGATCCAAAAATGGGATACCTGTGGCGGCATGACAAACCCCTGTACCGTCGAAATTAACAGTTACTTGCACATCTGTTTCCCCAGTTTTACGGCTCACAGAAGCTACACGAGGGGGGAGATTGATTTGCTCATCTTGGGTGGTGATGATTTGGTCTAGAGCAGAGTCCTTACCGGAGGTATCGCTAATTTGCATATTATATTGCTTGGTAGTCAGTAATGTAGAGTTGGTAGTTAGTTGCAACCAAGAACTAACAACTAACAACTAACAACTCCTAACTAATAGCTTACATTCCCATAATTTCATATCCTGCATCTACATACAGAACTTGCCCTGTAATACCGCTAGCTAAATCACTACACAAAAATGCCGCAGTATTACCCACTTCTAACTGGGTAACAGTACGCCGCAAGGGAGCTACTTTTTCTACATGATGCATCATGTCCAGAATACCACCTACCGCACTGGAAGCTAATGTGCGAATTGGGCCTGCGGAAATGGCATTGACGCGAATATTTTCTGGACCGAGTTCTGCTGCTAAGTAACGCACGCTCGCTTCTAGTCCTGCTTTGGCAACACCCATGACGTTATAATTGGGTATTGCCCTCACACTGCCTAAATAACTGAGGGTAAGGATACTACCCCCCGAACTCATCAATGGTTTAGCTGCACCAGCTAACTGTGCTAAAGAGTAAGTACTGACCTCTAAAGCAGTTTGGAAACCAGAACGGGAAGTTTGGCTAAAACCTCCGCTCAAATCTTCTTTCTGGGCAAAGGCTAGACAGTGGATAAGGATGTCTATTTTGCCCCACTTATCCCCAATGGTGGCGAAGGTTGATTGCACCTGCTCATCATCCTGGACATTGCAAGGTAAAAATAAACTGGGATTGAGTGGCTCTACCAGGCTAGCAACTTTTTTCTCCATTTTACCCTTGTCATCGGGTAGGTAGGTAATTCCTAGGTTAGCTCCAGCTTTGTGCAACTGTTGGGCAATACCCCAGGCAATAGAGCGGTTATTAGCGATACCCGTTACTAGGGCATTTTTTCCAGTCAAATCCAGCATATAAATTTCTCAGATGAACGCTCAATATAGGAGCATACTAGAAGATGAGGGAAGGAGGGAAGGAGGGAAGGAGTGAGGGAGGGAAGGAGTGAGGGAGTGAGGGAGTGAAGGAGTGAGGGAGTGATGAATTAAAGACTGTCAACCGTCAACCAACAACCAACAACCAACAACCAACAACCAACAACCATCAACTCTTAACTATACTTCCTTAATATCTGCTCAAGACATCTTAGATTATTCTTAATAAAAGCTAGAAATTACAGCTATTGTAAGAACCTAGTAAAAAGTAGTGTATGGAATTATGAAAAATAATATGTCATCATGAACCAATAGCTAACAAAAAGTGAGGTTAAGTATAGAAAAGTATAAAAACTTTGACAATGTGTTTTTGAATTGTCGGGTATGTTCTGAGGAAATCAGTTTTAGTTGTTCCGGCATTGGGTAGGGGAAGGGAGATGATCGTGACACAAGATAAAGCCCTAGCAAATGTTTTTCGCCAGATGGCAACTGGCGCATTTCCTCCAGTTGTGGAGACGTTTGAACGTAATAAGACGATCTTTTTTCCCGGCGATCCTGCTGAACGGGTTTATTTCCTTTTAAAAGGTGCAGTGAAACTATCCAGGGTGTACGAAGCAGGAGAAGAAATAACTGTGGCGCTATTACGTGAAAATAGCGTGTTTGGGGTTTTGTCCCTGCTAACGGGAAATAAGTCGGATAGGTTTTACCATGCAGTTGCTTTTACACCTGTTGAATTGCTCTCAGCTCCAATTGAGCAGGTGGAACAAGCGCTGAAGGAAAATCCTGAATTGTCTATGTTAATGCTGCGGGGTCTTTCTTCGCGGATTCTCCAGACAGAGATGATGATTGAAACTCTGGCTCACCGAGATATGGGTTCGAGATTGGTGAGTTTTTTGTTAATTCTCTGTCGCGATTTTGGAGTTCCTTGTGCTGATGGAATCACAATTGATCTCAAGTTATCTCATCAAGCGATCGCAGAGGCAATTGGCTCTACAAGGGTAACTGTCACTAGGTTACTAGGTGATTTACGTGAGAAAAAGATGATTTCCATACATAAGAAGAAGATTACCGTACACAAACCTGTGACCCTAAGTAGACAATTTACTTAGTAATAACTAGGGGATTGGAGTCCATAAGTTTTTTGTTGTCTAATGAGTGATTCAGAACTGATAAACAATTCACACATTGACTCATGGTAAACTATGTCTGGCTCCATTCCCCACACACAATTTTTAGAAGTAGGCTGTATCTGGAGGGATTTCGTTAGTAAGATAAAATGGACGCCGGGTACATCCTGATTGTGGCAATTTTAATTTTGGGAGGTGCAATCGCCACCGCAGGCGATCGCATTGGCACGCGTGTTGGTAAGGCTCGTCTGTCACTGTTTAAGATGCGTCCCAAAAACACGGCGGTATTGGTGACTATTCTGACTGGTAGTTTGGTTTCCGCATCTACTTTAGGGATTTTATTTGCTGCTGATGAAGGTTTGCGTAAAGGTGTTTTTGAACTAGATGATATTCAAAGGGATCTGAGAAAGAAGCGGGAACAATTACAAACTACAACTCAAAAATTAGAAGCTACCAATCAAAAGTTAAATACCACCTCTGAAAATCTCAACACTGCAAGAAAAGAGAAGAAACAGGTAGCAGCTCAGTTAGAAAAAACGAAACGAGAAAAGAAGCAGGAGTTACAAAAAATTAATGCTTTTTTAAAGTCAGCATTGAAAAGACAGGCACAAACCCAAGCTCAACTCAGAAAAGCCATCGCTGAAATTCAAAGTGTTTACGATGAAAGACGGGCACTATTGCGGGAAATTGAATTGCGGAAGGCTGAGAGGCAAAAACTTTACGATGAAGCCCAAGCAGCCATCGCTCAACGGGAAACTGAATTAGACAAACGGCGAGAAATTATCGAACAACGCGATCGCAAAATTGCCCAACTTGATAGTATGATTCAAGAGCGTAACCTAGAAATTACTCAACGTGAGCAAGCGATCGCTCAAAAGGAATCTAGCCTGAAACAATTAGAGAAACAAAGAAGTTTATTACAACAGGAAGTAGCTAGGTTAGAGAAATATTACCAATCATACCGTGATTTACGTTTGGGTAAACTGGCTCTGATTCGCGGCCAAGTCCTCGCCGGGGCTATAGTTAGTGCTAAAGGAAGGTTTGCTGCTCGCCAGAGGGTGATTCAACTGCTGCAACAAGCTAATCGCAATGCCAATATTCGAGTAGCTGAACCGGGTGAAGCTCCAGGGAATAAACAGATACTACAAATTACCAAAGGTCAGATTGAGCAATTAAGCCAAAAAATCCAAGATGGGCGACTATATGTGATGAGAATTTTCTCGGCTGGTAATTATGTCAGGGGAGAAAACCAAATTGAATTTTTTGGCGATGCAGCATTAAACGAATTGGTGTTCTCACAAGGGGAAGTATTGGCTACAACCACCGCCGATCCTCAAAAGATGACATCCTATCAACTGCGACAACGGTTGGAACTACTGATTTCCGCTTCCCAATTTCGCGCTCGCAATGCCGGTATTTTAGAAAATATTGAACTAGAAAGTACCTTCTTGCAATTTGTGGCTCAAATAGGGAGGTTAGAGCAAGCTATAGAGATTAGAGCAGTTGCAGCTGAGAATACCTATACAGCAGGGCCTTTAAAAGTCAAGTTAATTGCTCTACAAAATGGACAAGTGATTTTTAGTACTTAAAAAATTAGAATAGTTAACAAGTAATAGGTGGATAGGTAATGGATAATGGGGAACGAACAACAAATGACAAATGACCATCCTGAATTTTCCCCAACACAGCCAACTATTTTAGGCTTCGATCCAGGGCGGGATAAATGTGGTGTCGCTGTCATGGGATTGGATCGACAACTTTATTACCATCAAGTTATACCTGCTGAAAGTGCGATCGCTACCATAGATGATCTGAGAAAAAAGTTTCCCATTTCTTTAATGGTAATGGGGGATCAAACTACCTCTAAAACCTGGCAAAAGCAGTTAAAAGAACAACTGCTGCAACCCTTAAATATCATCATGGTGGATGAGCGTTATACTACCTTAGAGGCGCGCGATCGTTACTGGCAAATGTACCCGCCTCAAGGATTGTTTAAATTATTGCCAAAGGGTATGCGGAATCCACCTAGACCTATAGATGATATTGTGGCGATTCTATTAATTGAAAGATATTTAAACCGTCTCACGGAATAGTAAGGTGAGCAAAATTTAGAATTTATAAGCACTACGTGCTAGGGAACAGGGAACTCTTAACAGGGAATAGTAAGCTATCAAAGGGTTTCCGGATTTAGAAATGTCCTAACCGCGGAGGCGTAGTGCTATAGAATTTAGAATTTAGAATTTAGAAAAAATAATAGATTAATAGATGGGTAGGGAACATCAGAGTGATAATTTGATACACCAAAATCTTGTGGATGCCTTGCCCAACCTGGGTTTAAGAACCCCAGTAAATCATAGATTTACTGGTCTACAATTACTGGGGGTGAGAATCCCCCAGGAACATTGAACCTTCTTCCTTCTTCCTTCTTCAATGGTTAAAGTTTGGAATTCTCCCGTCTATATTTTCTCAATTTTTTCAATAGGTTTTCTTGAGATGATTTAGCTGTTGGTGTTTTCACATTGGATATGGGTTGTTTAGTGACGTTTTTTAACACCGTATCGGGAATTTGCAACTTAATCTCTGGTTGATTAGCAACAGTCTTTTTGCCTGGGGTATTTGAACTATTAACAGAGGTTTTTACTGACTCTAAAGTAGTAGCAAATTGCACCTTCTGTTCTATTTGTTTGGTGGAAGATACTAAGCTACTTAGACCATTGACTAACTGTTGTAAATTCTGGCGAAATTTGGGATTGCCCGTTAATTCATCCAAATCAGAAGTGATTTTTTGGGTATTCTCAAAAGTCACCCGTGCGGAGTCTAAAGTTTTTTGCAAAACTATTAAATTATTAGGGTCGTTAAGGGTCTTACTCGCATCCCGTAAATTTGCTGAAGCTTGGGCAGCGTTTGCAGAAAGGTTTTCTAAGTTTTTGATTAATTCTCCTTGAGACAATCGGCTGACTGCGGGAGATAACTGATCCACGCTGACACGCAGTTGATTGCTGGTTGCAGTGATGTTGTTTAAAGTTGTAACTAGGGAAGAACGATTGGATGTTACCAAATTATCCAAGTTTTTTAACAACTGATTGGCTTGGGTAACAGTTAAACTAACATCCTTGGCAGTAGCACCAAATTGATTAGCTGTACTCCCTAATTTATCCACTGCTTCCGAGCTAGATGCACTAATTTTATCTGCGGCCTGTGACACTGATTCAGCAGCGGTGGAAAAGCTACCCAATTGTCGCTGGGAGGTTCTAGTTAGCTTGGTAAGTTCACCACTCAGTTTAGCTATTTGCGATGCTGCAACAGAAGTATTTTTTAAAGCATCATTAACATTGGCATAAAATCTGGGTTCGGTGTACACAGTAGCTAAACGGCTGGTGGTACGGATTAACTCATCCATACTAATACCGATCGCACCCTTGAGGCGAGAACCATTACAAACAACCAAATTGCGATCGCAATTAGGATCTACAGGACCAGCAACTTCCACCCCAGGGGGAAAGGGTTTTTTGGGGGTGATATCAATCACACTTTCGCTAATTAACCCGGATTGGTTTGCTTCCACGGTGGAATCCTTAGGAATAATTAGTTCGGGTTGGAAAATTTCGATTTCCACATCCACATTATTGGGTCCTGGTCGAATGGAATTAATCCTACCCACCTTAACACCCCGATAGCGGACAACTGCTCCCTTTTGCATCCCCCCAGCATTGGCAAATTCCACAATCGCTGTATAAGACTTACCAGATGCGGTAAATCGATTTAACCACAGGACAATCATCCCTAGTACACCTAGTCCTACTAACAGCAATAAACCCACAGAACCTTCCCGCAATGTGCGTCCAGACACAAAGGGGATTTTTCTTTTTGGACTGTTTACCTTTTCTTCTTCTGCCATCTAACCTACCATCTGAATTGGTCCCGATACATTCCCACTCATAAATTGTCGAATCAAAGGATGGTTTGTGCGATCGATTTCACTTGCTTTACCTTGCCATTGCACTTTACCTTGATAGAGAAATACTATTCTATCGGTTGTACGGCGAATGGTACTATCTTGGTGGGTAACAATTGCATAGGTACTACAGGCTCCTTGAGTAGATTGTAAATGACGGATTAAATCTTCGATGACCGTAGAAGCAATGGGGTCTAATCCGGCGGTAGGTTCATCGTATAGCAAAACTTCCGTTCCTTGTTGGGGATTATCTGGGTTAGACATAATCGCTCGGGCAAAGCTTACCCTTTTTCGCATCCCCCCCGAAAGTTCCGCAGGGTAGAGATCTCCCGTTCCTGGCAAACCTACCATATCTAATTTTTCATTTACCAAATCCCGAATACGCGATCGCTTTAACTTAGAATGTTGATACAGTAAGAACCCCACATTCTCTTCCACCGTCAGGGAATCAAACAATGCCGCCTGTTGAAACACCATACCAATACCCAGGGCATCCTTACTATCCTCAATTAACCCTTCTCGCTTCACTCCCTCAATATAAACTTCCCCTGTATCCGGCTCCATTAACCCAGCAATCACCCTTAAAATTGTGGATTTCCCCGTACCACTAGGACCAATAATTCCCAGCGCTTCACCCCGATAAATCTGCAAATCGATATTATCTAATACTTTATTACTACCAAAACTTTTGGAAATGCCTTTTAATTCAATTATTGGTTCAGCCATATAATTTTAGATTTTAGATTTTAGATTGACCCTAGAGATAAACCTCATCCATCTTGAAAACTGGAGTTTTTCCTCTAGGAAATACCAAACAAGAAATTCTCCTGTAGGGGCACGGCACCCACAATATTCTTGCATTGCTCCCCAACCTTAATCATGCCGTGCCCACCTCTAGGAAATACCAAACAAGAAATTCCCCTGTAGGGAACACCCACAATATTCTTGCATTGCTCCCCAACCTTAATCATGCCGTGCCCACCTCTAGGAAATACCAAACAAGAAATTCCCCTGTAGGGGCACGGCACCCACAATATTCTTGCATTGCTCCCTAACCTTAATCATGCCGTGCCCACATCATCCGATTGAATACTTGTAAGCAAAAACTATGGTTTTCAACATAGACGTGGTTTAAATATGGGGGAAAGTTTACCATCAAGGAATTACAGGTTATTAATCATCTTATGGATATCATAGTTATTGGTAGCGGTATCGGTGGACTAACTGCGGCTGCATTGCTGGCTCGTTACGGCAAACGGGTAATTGTTTGTGAAAGTCATACCATTGCTGGTGGTGCTGCCCATAGTTTTCGACGACGGGGATTTGAATTTGATTCTGGTCCTTCATTCTATTGTGGTTTAACTGGCGATAATCGGTCAGCCAGTAGTTTAAATCCTGTCAAACAGGTTTTAGATGTATTGGGGGAATCGTTAGCAACTGTTAGTTACGATCCCTTAGGACATTATCACTTTCCTGAAGGTTCTTTGCCTGTTTATAGTAATGCTGAACGTTATCGTCAAGAATTAGCAAAAATTACCCCCCAAGGTGCTAAAGAATTTCAGCAGTTTGAGCAACGCTTGCTACCCCTATACCACGCCATGAAAGGTATTCCATCCTTGGCTTTAAGGGCAGATTGGCAGGTGATTCCTTTACTTGTAGGGCGTTATTTACCATCTTTGCTGAAAATGTTACCTAACTTACCCCTAGTGCAAGGCTCTGTGGGTAGTGTGATGGATAGTACTGTGCAAGACCCTTGGGTACGGCGGTTAATTGACTTGGAATGTTTTCTTTTATCTGGGTTAAAGGCACATGGCACTATTGCCCCAGAGGTAGCTTTTATGCTGGGGGAACGTTCCCGTGTGGGGGTAGAATATCCCGTGGGTGGTAGTGGGGCGATTATTAAGGCTTTGGTGAGGGGATTAGAGCGGTGGGGTGGTAAGTTACGTTTGGGATGCCATGTGGAGGAAATTCTCGTCGAATCTGGCAAGGCTGTGGGGGTGAAATTGCAAAATGGTGAGATGCTCAAAGCACCCATAGTTATTTCCAATGCTTCTATGTGGGATACCTACACCAAGTTGTTAGCTCCTGAAGATTTACCCCCTTCTTTCTATCAAGCAGCATTAGCTACACCAGCAGTGGAAAGCTTTATGCATTTACACTTAGGTATTAAAGCAGATGGGTTGGAAGATTTAACCGGGCATCATGTGGTGGTTCATAATAACCAGCAAGATATTACAGTACCGGGAAACACCTGTATGATTTCCATTCCTAGCGTTTGGGATGGGAATTTGGCACCACCAGGACATCATGTGGTGCATACCTACACCTTAGAACCATATGCCGGATGGGAGAGGAATCAAGGATATGAGGAGAAGAAACGGGAAAAAGCTGAAACTTTATACCGCGCATTATCACGGGTAATACCTGATATTAGGGAACGGGTGGTATTAGAAATGATTGGTACACCCTTGACCCATGCCCATTATCTACGACGTTATCATGGAACCTATGGTCCTGCGATCGCTGCGGGTAAGGGAACGTTTCCAGGTACCCATACACCCATCAAAGGATTGTACCGCGTGGGAGATAGCACCATGCCGGGGATTGGCGTACCGGCGGTGGCTGCGTCAGGGATAATGTGTGCCAATACTTTAGTAGATGTGAGACAAATAGGGGAGTTGTTAGGGAATACCAAGAAATAAATTATCCCATATTGTGGGGTGGGCATCCCTGCCTGCCCCTTCTTATACAGGCAAGAATGCCTGTACCACTATGAGATTTTGGAATATTTTTTATTTGTCAGTCCTTTAACTGATAACTTGCACTAATGTCGTTTAGCCCACATTCCCACCTTGAAATTTATTTCAAGGCTAATAAACTAAGCACGTTGAAACGCGCTCAAAGCCTTACCCAGTCTGATTTATCAGACTTTGTATATGAGCTGTGGGAATTTATTCCTAGGCGGACATTTGGGCTAATTGAGAATGCTGCAAGTTATCAGTTAAGAAATGCGGAAAAAAGTATTTTTGGTGGAAAACAAAGACCATTGGTGGTTTAATACTTAAGTTGTGTAATACAATACGTTATTTTTTCCTCCGCGACTGAAAAAATACGCAGTTTCCGAACCTATTGAGGAGTTTTCGATGAAACCACTGTGCAGATATCTTTTCTACCTCACTTTTCCCCTAGCAACTTTGGTAACTGTCAGCAGTGTGAGAGCGCAATCAATTACCGAGGATACCACTTTGGGAAATGAAAATTCCCAGGTGATTCGCGATGTTTTGATTAGGGGTATTCTCAGTGACAGAATTGATGGTGGTGCAACTCGCGGTAAAAACCTCTTCCATAGTTTTAGTGAATTCAATATTAATGAAGGAAGGGGAGCTTATTTCTCCAATCCAGCAGGGATTGAAAATATTATTAGTCGGGTAACAGGGAGTAATGCTTCTAATATTTTGGGAACCTTAGGGATTTTAGGCAATGCTAACTTGTTTTTTGCCAATCCCAATGGGATTATATTTGGACCGAATGCTCGTTTGGATGTATCTGGTTCCTTTTTTGCTAGTACATCAGATAGTTTCACTTTTGACAATGGGTTTGAGTTTAGTGCCAGCAATCCCCAAGCACCACCCTTATTGACGGTGAATATGCCTGTTGGGTTACGGTTTCGGGATAATCCGGGGAGTATTACGAATCAGTCTGTAGTGGTAGATGCTAATAATAATAATCCTTCTGGTCTTTTGTTCACATCAGGTATTCTATCTGATACAACCTTGGCATTAGTCGGTGGTGAAGTGTTTAATAATGGTGGAAGGATTACTGCACCAGGAGCAAGGGTTGAAATAGGGGGATTGGCAGCAGAGGGGATTGTTGGAATTAATAATGATTTCAGTTTAAGTTTTCCAGAGGGTGTAGCGCGAGCAGATGTATCTTTTAATGATGATGCCAGAGTTGATGTAAGGGGTATAGATAAAGGTAGTATTATTGTTAATGCAAGAAACTTAAATGTTCTGAGAGGAAGTAGTCTTATTGCTGGGATATTTCCAGGTTTTGGTTCACCAGAGGCTCAAGCAGGGGATATTGTTATTAATGCCACTGATTCGGTTGTTTTTGGTGGCATTAATAACAGTCAATTTCCTAGTGGGGCATTTAGCGCTGTGGGAGTGCAATTTAACGATGCTGAACCATTAACAGATGGCAATGCTGGGGATATATCCATTGTTACAGGTTCCCTTATTTTATTTGATGGTGCCCAGATTTCTGCTAGTACCTTTGGAAGAGGAAATGCAGGAAACATAAGGGTAACAGTTGATGACTCCATAAACATTGCTAGTAGTAGCTCCATTAACAGTTCCATAGGTATTGGAGGTTTAGGTAATGGAGGAGATATCAATATCTTAGGGAAATCGCTCACCTTAACAGACGATTCTCAGATAAATTCCAGTACTTTTGGAAAAGGAAATGCGGGAAACATATCGGTAAGGGTTACTGACTCCATAAACCTTGCCAACAATAGTTTTATTAGCAGCTTTGTAGGTGCCGGAGGCGAAGGCAATGGTGGTAATATCAATCTTACGGGGCGATCGCTCACCTTAACAGACAATTCTCAGATAAATTCCAGTACTTTTGGAAAAGGAAATGCGGGAAACATATCGGTAAGGGTTACTGACTCCATAAACCTTGCCAACAATAGTTTTATTAGCAGCTTTGTAGGTGCCGGAGGCGAAGGCTTTGGTGGTGATATCAATCTTACGGGGCGATCGCTCACCCTAACAAATGGTTCTCAGATAGGTGCTTTTGTTTTTCGTCAATTTAACAATCAACCAGGTGGAATAGGCACAGCAGGAAATATTGATATAAATATGACTGATTTCATTAATATATCTGGTGCTGCTGATACAGGATTTTCCAGTGGATTATTTGCAAGTGCAGCAAGAGGAAGTACTGCAACTGAGTCTAAAGCTGCGGGAGATATTACCGTTACAACAGGTGACTTTCGTCTGTCAGATGGTGCAGTAATACGAGCATCTACTGCCAATGCAGGTGATGGAGGTCAAATAACTATTAATGCTAATAACTTTGCAGCTACTAATGGCGGGCAAATATCTACCACTACCTCCAATAGCGGAAACGCTGGAAGCATTAAGCTAAATATTTCTGATCGCATCACAATTTCTGGAATTGATCCTAATTTTAGTCAGCGACTAGAACAATTAAGACAATCGGGTCAACAGTTGGAAAATGTAGATATTAATATAGGTATTAATGGACCTCAAAGCGGAATATTCGCCAATACTACGGAAGCATCTACCGGAGATGGTGGTAGCATATCCATCGATCCTAAAACTGTAGAAATACTGGATAGTGCCATCATCTCAGCAGAGAGTCGCGGAATTGGAAACCCTGGAAGTATTGATATACAAGTAGATGAACTCTTACTCTTGCGTCGTGGAGCTAAAATTTCTACACTATCCGCTCAAGATAATGATAATATCAGTAATATCAAAATTAATACAGGGATATTGGTAGCTTTCCCTAAAGAAAATAGCGATATCAGTGCCAACGCAGGTGGAGTTGAGATATTTGCTCAAGGTATTTTCGGCATTGTTCGCCGTGATTTCCTCACAGATTTTAGTGACATTACTGCTAGAGCAGAAATTGACATAAATAACCCAGAAGTAGATCCTATTCCAGGGTTAGTAGAATTACCAGAAACTGTTATCGATCCGGATAGCCAAATCGCTCAAAACCCATGTCAACAAGGCATTGGTAGCACATTTACAGCTACTGGACGGGGTGGTTTACCACCTAACCCCACTCAAGACTTAAGTAGTGGTGCGGTGCGGGTAAGTTTAGCAACACCAGTAATCAGTAAAACTACTGCTACTAATACAACTGCCAGTCAACCAAAATCTACTCCCACAAAGAAAAAGCTTGTACCAGCCCAAGGATGGGTGTTTAACAGCAAAGGTCAAATAGTACTTACAGCCTATGACCCTAATCAGATAGGTGTTCAACGCACTGCTCATAAAGGGCTTTGTAGAGCGAAGTAAGGCATTGTTACCGGGCTAAATGACATTGCTGCAAGTTATCAGTTTGAAAGGGGAGCATCCCACTTTTGTACGTCATTGTGTTCGCGTAGCGTGCGCGAAGCGCTCACGCAACGAAGTGAAGCGAAACATAAGTCCTTCGGACACACTGAACGCGAACGCAAAATCTCGAAGCAAGAATAGTCTATGCGATTGCTTCGTCGTTCCTCCTCGCAATGACAGGTTCATTTTTATCTAATAGCAAAATAAAAACTGGGATGCACCCGTTTGAAAGTACCTCTTATATGAAATCCGGGTAAACTTGAATTGGAGCAAAGCGACAGTCACCAAATTTCTGCCAAATCCAAAACAAACCCTGGTAAAACATCCTCACCCGATAAAGTTTGTGGACTTTGCAAAACTTCAATTTCTCGATTGGGACGATAAATTTCTACCTGCTGCTGTTGGCGATTAATCAACCATCCCAGTCTCGCGCCATTATCCATATATTCCCTCATTTTGACGCGTGTTTTTTCTAGGGAATCACTGGGAGACATTAATTCAACCACAAAATCGGGACACAAAGGAGCAAATCTTTCTTTTTCCGCTTGAGTTAAAGCATTCCACCGTTCCATTTTCACCCAAGACGCATCTGGGGAACGCTCTGCACCGTTAGGAAGTTTGAAACCACTAGAAGAGTCAAAGGATTTTCCTAGCTTGTTTTGGCGACTCCAAGCTCTTAATTGATAAGTTAGCTCGGCATTGCGGTTACCAGTTTCGCTTCCCGTAGGTGGCATAATAATTAATTCCCCTCTGGCTGTACGCTCGAATCTCAGGTCACGGTTATTTTGACAAAGCTGAAAAAATTGCTCATCTGTTAAGTCAATATTTAATTCGAGGGTAGCAGGTAAACTGACGGTATTAGTGTTCATCTTATCAGTATCAATAGCAGCAATATCTTTCTCAATTTTAGTTTGCTTCTCATCTCAATCATTACCGCAGTGCGATCGCACTACAATTTTTTGGTAATTTAATAGTATAAAGGGAGTAATTAATTTGACCGACTTAACTGACAAATAGCTTTTAAAACTTGTAGTAATTCAATCATTCGCTGAGATTCCATCAAATTTAATTCTGGCATAATTTGATAAATGGAAGGATTTCCCTGCTGAATATACACAAACTGATAACTCCTCCCATTAGTTACCAACCCCCAAACTGATGCTTGTCTTTCCAGACTTTGATAAGCGTAAGTTAAAAGTTGTGGTAAACCTGTTATGACATCAATTTGACTGTTTTTCGCTTCAATTAATAATACCCAGAAAAATGCATTCCCTTTTGTCTGTTTAGCCTTGGTAACAGCTAAAATATCAAACCTACCTTTAATTGTTAAATCTTCATCTTCAACTTCAATATCAGCAATATCTTCTTCTAAAATAATCTCAATAGGATAGCGATAAAATCCAGCTAGTCGCATTAAGGGAGCAAGTACCAGAAATTTAACTTGGCCTTCGGAAACTTTACCTGCTGTAAGATATCTATCAAAGTCATCCCGTATTTCTATGAGTTCCTGTTGTTCTGTTTCTGTGAGTGGTTCGAGGGATAATAGAGGAGAGAATGAATCAACATACTGTTTTTGTAAGCCAAATAAACGCTGAACTTCTGCTAAGGATAAGTTGCGAGCATTAAGAATAGTCATAATTATTTCTTGTTTTCTTAACCATAAAAATACTGACATTCAGCGGTTGACTGCTGGTTCTAACATTCGTATTGTCCCTTTTTCTGCATCAATCTCAACATCCACACCAATAGGCATGGTAAATTTATCCCGAATATGACCAATCATAGATGCATACCAAGCGGGAATTCCTAAAGGTTTAATATGGTCTTTCAATACTTCCATTAATGTTAAGGAAGGATCATCTCCCGTACTGCACCTAGTACATTTTCCAAAAATAAAGCCTGACAATCGAGTCAGAATACCAGCATTTTTTAATTGGGTAAGCATTCTATCTATACGGTAAATATCCTCGCCAATGTCTTCCACAAACAAAATACGGCGATTCCAAGATGGTAGATAAGGTGAACCTAACATGGCACATAATACGGATAAATTACCACCCACTAACTTACCCGTTGCTGTTCCTGGGTGAATTATTCGCCGACGAACTTCTGTTGTCAGGGGATTTCTCATGGTGAGCATTTTCCCTTGAAAAAGCATTGGTTGGAGATAGTCTAAAGTAAATTGATTCCAACTAGAAATCCCCACAGGACCATGAAAGGTTACAATGCGGCTACGGGCATTAATTGCCAATAATAGGGAAGTAATATCGCTATACCCCATAATGATTTTGGGGTGGGAACGAATCAAAGGATACTTCAGTAAAGGTAAAATCCGATTACAACCCCAACCACCGCGCATGGTAATTATGGCTGTGACAGATTTATCAGCAAACATATTGTTCACATCTGCTGCTCTGTCAATATCTTTACCCGCTAAATAGCCATAACGGTCTAAAATATGTTTGCCTAGCTTAACTTTTAAGCCTAAATTAGTTAGTGCTTGCTTGGCTTGTTCCACATCCTCAGTATCAACCATACCCGCAGGACTAATTAATCCTACTGTATCGCCTCTGCGTAAATGTGGTGGTTTGATGATGGTATTTGGCGAATGCTGCCCTTGGGCAGAAAATGATAGTAAGGGAGTGGATACGGCAGATATACTCAATATTTTCAGCAATTCTCGGCGCTTGATACTCATGGGAATGTGTGGTAGCCTTTATAACCTATATCCAATGCAAGGAAAATACATAAGGTAAAAGGTAAAAGTTAAAAGCCCTTCCCGCTACTTTTGCTTTTTACCTTTTTACTTAGGGCTTGCTGTTCGTGTAGCGCAGTGTATTTATCTCACGCAGAGGCGCAGAGGCGCAGAGAATAAGAGTTTTAAGTATCCCATTTTTGAATTTCATACTTCAATTTAGCTGCGTATTAACTTATTCCCATCAAATCGATGGTAAAACTATCCCGCAGGTGAAAATCAGCCTCTGCCCCACTATGCTTTAATGCCCAATAAGTAATAACACCATTTACATCTTTAACTACGGTAGTAATACCAACATCTAAATTCATTTCTGGGGCGATGAATTTATGCAAATCTAGTTGTAAAGTTAGTTGCAAAGTTTCGGGTTGACGGTGAAGAGTAAATGGAAGTGAGGGAATAGCTGTTTCCTCCTGCATTCCTTGGCGATAATCATCAAAATGATAGATATTCCAATCTCCTGTGGGGGAAAGGTTAAATTCCCAATAACGGGGACTATGCTTAATTCCGAGGAAGAACTCAAAACAAGTTGCTTGCCATAATTCATGTTGGCGAGTTGGTATGTCTGCTGGGGTAGGAATATCTATTTTTTCTAAGTCACCTTGAAATATATAGTTAATCCCTAGGGTATTATGGTTGCGGGCAATTTTGCCATAAATCTGTAAATCTAGGTGGGGAATGGGTGTAAATGGTTGTAAACTGAATTGTTGTTGATTCATCGCATTTTCTCAATCATGGTACGAATGCTCACCTCCTGAGATTCAATACTTTCAGTCAGTTTAAATTGCACCAATGCCCTAGCTAGATTATGTTCGGGATATTTAACTTTAAAATAGATGTTACCTGCTAAATAATCGCTAAAAAATCGTAATCCTAATTCAAAGGCAATCAGGCGGATAGCTTCGTATATATATTCATAGTCCCTCTCTGTGAGAAAATCTCTAGCTACTGAGAGATATCCCCCTAAGACTAATTGACAAATACTAGTATTAAAACTAACTTGTTCCCATCTTTGGGTTTCTTCTCCCATGGGATTGCAGCTAGAACGCAAGCAGTCACCAATATCGTAATGAATCAATCCTGGTTTTACAGTGTCTAAGTCAATAATACTGATACCTTGTCCTGTAGCGGTGTCTATCATCACATTATTAATTTTCGGATCGCCGTGGATGGGACGCAAATGCAGATATCCCTTTTTGACAGCATTTTCTAGGATATGTGCCCAGGTTGTGCGATCGCGGACAAATTTTAAGCAATAATCTAATTCTGGGGACTTTGTAGGTATGGTATATCTTGCTTTGATATCGGCATACTGCTGGAGGTAGGTTGGTGTAATGTGGAAGCCAGGAAGGGTATCAGCCAGTTGCTCTACGGGCAAATCACTAATTAAGTTATGGAACATACCCAAGGCATAACCAACTTCACGGGCATGGTTATCATTTTGAATTGTATCAAAGGTTTGTGCCCCTTCAATAAATGCGATCGCTCGCCAAAATGAGCCATCACTGTCGATAAAATGGTTTTGATCATTTTGAGTTAGGAGTACTCGCGGTACTTCCCACCGTCTGACCTCAGGTAGGGGAAAATGATGTAAGCGCTGGGCAACGTGGTTGGTAAAGATACTCATATTCTGCATCACCAGTTCCGGTTGACGGAAAACCTGGGTATTGATGCGTTGGAGGATAAAGTGCTTGACAGTGGAGTTATCCAGAGTCACGAGGAAGGTATGATTAATATTACCATGTCCAAACTCCTGGATGTTAGCGACTGCTCCTTGAGTGGCATCCTTTGGTTTAAATTGGTTGGCTATGTCAATGAGGTTATTCAAAACTATGAATATCTAGGTGTCCTTGGGGTTGGTGCTTTAAATATATACGTCTGTGCTAACCAAGGACAATATGAGGCGTTGCTGAATTGGAGTATGAATTTACATTTTGGGTATGAATAAACAACAATTCTTTGCGTCTTTGCGCCTTTGCGTGAGGCTAATTCATACTTTCGATCAGCAACGCCCAATACGAAGTAATTAAAACTCTTACTCTCTGCGTGAGACAAATTCATATCTTGATTCAGCAATGTAACCCAACGTTATCAAAGGTTTGTTGGGTTTCGTACCTCAACCCAACCTACCATTCTTCTTAACTTTTACCCTCTCCTTAATAAGGCTACGGTGTATACACAAGTTATGGAATTCCCAATAGTAAGAAGGCAAACCTCACCCTGTCCTAACGGACATCCCTCTCCTTAACAAGGAGAGGGAAAGATTTTTGCATCGCAAAAAGCGAGGGTGAGGTGATGATTTCATGAATTGGAGAAATGTGTGTACGCGGTAGCCTTAATCAGGAGAGGGTAACCTAGGCGGGTGAGATTTTATCACCAATCAAAATAAATGAGGATAGGTAATATACCCATCCTCACCAAATTAACTTTGTGTTTCTTCCGTTCGGTAAAATATTTAAATTTGACATAGCTTTTTGGGCTACTCAATAACCCAGCTAGACACAATTGTCTAAACAATGAGAAATTAGCTTGCTTGATGCAAATGCTTGGGGGTACCGAAAGATACAACCTTTGTATCCTTTTCCAGTAAGTACAAATCTTTTGCTGTAACCTTTGCTGTAAAAAGATTAGGTGAAATTTTGGTGCGAACATTAATAAAACTGGGTACATAACCAGCTTCAGACACTTTGATTGTGACTGCCATTGGACTGTCGCCACCTTGTCTACACTGTGACAAATCCATCGAGTTTGATTCTATTTTATTGAATCCACGACCTCGATTTTCCACTAGAGTTAAGGTTGTGTGTTTCATAATTTTTTTCAGACTAATGCTTTGCGATCGCATTATTTTCCTTACATGAGCTATAATAATACAATTAAGTCTACATTCATCATATCACGATTGTCGAATTCGCGAGATAGCTGCAAAAGCATCAATTGCCCCATAGCCATAGCGTTCCTGCTCCCTAGGCTGGGGAAAATTCTCCTTGGTACTAGCTGCCAGGATATCATGAATTTGGTCAATAGTGAGTTGCAAGTTACGGGCACAGGCTTCGGCAAGCATTAATGCAATCACTCCTGTTACCGCAGGTGCAGCCATGCTTGTACCAGACTTACGGATGATTCCAGTACCCGTAAGGGAGTTTGCGGCTCGAACGTGATGGCCAGGAGCTATGAAATCTGGTTTTTGCCGCCCATCTCTGGTGGGGCCAGAACTGGTAAAATAAGATAATGGCTTATTCCGTTTTTTCGCATCATAGGAGCCAACCACAATGCTCTTATACCCACAAGCAATGGTATTGAGGGTGTAAGTCTTGTGGTGGGGAGGAAGGAAAGTGGTTTGTATTGTATCGCGCTCAATCCAAGCGTGGAACTTGCCATTATTTACTTTCACTCCGTGGAGGCGCAGTTTCCAGACACCCCCTCCCTCTGGTAAATCAGGTTCCATGAAGATACAAATTACATTATCTCCATTGTTAGGATCGCCTTGGCGGTGGGCAAAGAACATTAAACTTTCATTCTCACTGTCTACCACTTTGCCATTACTTCCCAGATTGATTACACCAAGACTGCTCCCATCTGGAGAGAGGATTTCTAGCTGAAATTGGTCATCTTTACTGTACCATATCTCAATTTCTGTCTGTTTCGGATGTTTATGGGGGATTTTCCACTTTAAGTCAAAGTAACTACCCTGTGGCACAGTTCCAGAAGCATGAATCCCTGAATCATATTCGTTACCAGCAGCGATGACTATGGCTCGGTTAGGCTTTGCGGTTACTAGAGCATCAATACTTTGTTCAATTAAAGTTGTACCATCATGGGGACCACCATATAGCCCCAAACTAATATTAACTACACAGGGGCGATCGCCAGCAATATCAAAGATATACGCCATTGCTTCCAGCAGTGCAACTGTATCACCAAAGGACTCCTGCACAGCTCTTTCACCGTCCTCTAAAGATGAAACTATTTCAGTCTCAGAGAGGTGGACAAATACAATATCTGCTGCGGGAGCTACACCAGGGATACCGCTACCTTGTCCATTACCAGCAGCAATATCCATCACATGGGTTCCGTGAGCCTTGTGTACTGGTTTATATCCGAGAGCCGCATAGGGATCGCTGGCTTGGAGAGCTTGATTAATCTCATCCTGCTTGTATTCTTTGCCATAATCATAGGGGCTGTGATGACTGGGGCTACCATCCTGGTTCCAGAAAGCCAGCAACCTTGTAGAACCATCAGGATAACGAAAATTTTTGTGGGCAAAATCACAACCACCATCAATAATACCAATTACCACACCATCTCCCTGACTTCCAGGAATATTTTCAGGTAAAAGATTTTCACTAACACTCATTTCTTCTAGGGTATGGCTGAGTGTCGGTTGGAGTGGTTGCGCTGACTTTAAGCTGACAACCCATGGCGACTGCTTTATTTGCTCTAATCTGGCAACTGGCACTCTGGCTGTGACAATTCGCTCACCAGTGGGCGTACTACCCATATCTGCACCTGGGTATACTTCGTTCATCGCCAACCATTCCTCAATATTATTCACTTTGGCAATAACTGCAATCTCTCCCTCCTCAGTTGAAGCGGTTGCGGGAGTAGTTATTCCCAAACTTTTCCGTTCCAGTATTCTTTGCAGTCCAGGATCAATATCAGTAAATATATCTGTTGATTCAAATTGTAGTTTCATGTAATACCTGTATTTGAAAACATTAAGTTTGAGTACTTAAGTATAATTACAGTCTCAATTGTAGCAATTACAGATAAAAATTCAACCATTACCCCTAGGCGGACAGATCCCCGACTTCTTTAAGAAGTTGGGGATCTAAACACCTGCGACTCGTCAAAATTAATGCCAAAAATTTACTATGTATTTGGCGTACTCAAAACAGTTGTACCAACAGAATTTTCCAACTCTACATCTGTGAGGAACATTTCATTGATACTTTGTTGACGGGAAATAATCATTCCCCGCACCCATTCTTGATTACCTTGCTGAATGTACTTGCCAATACAATAAGCAGAATAGTCTATATGCTTGGTTTCATCATAAATGAATACATCAGACATAGTCGTCACCTTTGCCAAATTTTCAGGTGTGGCATAGGCTTGTAATACCGGACGCAGTAAAAGTTGCAGAATTAATGCCCGAATTTCTAGTAAATTAATTTTGATAATCTCATCCATAACCTTTTCTGTGTCTAGGATGAGATGCCCAGAAGAAGAGTTATCCAAGGAGCGATCGCTCACCAGTGGCGGTTCTGTTGTAGGATGTTTATGATGATAGTACTCTGGTGACAAGCCTTGCAACTGTACCCGAAAATCTGCTTCTAATTGGGTAGGAAACAATATATTCACTAAGGCAACAAACATTTTTGAGTGGCGAGATTCATCAATGGAGTGTTTGCGAACTAACTCTGCATATTCCGGCTCCGAGATGCACTGCGAGAATTGCCAAACTTTCCTAGAACCATTTCCTTCTTCAGCAGCATTCGCAATCAGGGAGTTAGCAAACCATTCAGCTTCACGGGCACGCTGACGATAAAAATTACCATACCATGCCATGCCATGTGGCGGTGGATGAATCTTACAAGCCTCTCTTAAAAAAGTTTTATAGTCTTCATCAATTTGACAGCCATAACGTTGAAGATAACTAATTGCCAATTCACTCACATTATTCATTATTTTTTCTTCCTTACTGGCTGTAAAAATTGTTTTAATATAGGAATCCTAATTGATTTTTGAAATATACGTAGGGGAGCCAGCGCTGTTGGCGGGTTTCCCGACATAAGGCGACTGGCGTTGTGTTGTCGCGAAGCGCAACGCACCATTCTATAAGGGTTTCGGTGCGTATAGCCCTAGCCTGCGGCAAGCCGCTGCGCGTCTACGGGCATGGCTTCGCTAAAGACTAGCGTCATAACACACCCTACAGATACTGGCTGTAAAAATTGTTTTAATATGATAGTTATTAAACACCAATAAAAGACTTTGCCACTTAGTTCAGTTTGGCGTTAAGCATATATAGCGGTTTTCACTTGGATGCAATACAGACTCTTACCTCACTCCCTTCCCCTCTTCTTACTAAGGAGAGGGGTGGCTTTAGCCCGGTTGAGGTTTGATTGTGTATCTAACTCAACCGAAAAACACTATATGTATGAAGATAATATTTTCATCATACAGAGACGTTATACAGAGACGTTGTATAGGATTACTATTTGATTTTTGTTGGCGTAGCCTGCGCTTGCGCTTAAAATACGTAGGGTGTGTTATCGCGCAGCGTAACGCACCATCTGGTAATATGGCTAAAAGTACCTAATTTTATTCAACAATCAAACCGGATTCCTATATATTAACGTCTCTACATTTAATAAACTCAGCTTATGGTTCTAGTAATGGTGGCTTTAACCAATCTTCATCAGGGCAATAACATTCGATTTTAATAATAATAATCTTATCATCAAAATATTCTTTATATTTTAATTGAAATGGGGAATTCATTCCACCTTTAATACTCGTAAGGTCTTCTTCACTTAAATCGAAATCAATTGGACTATTATCTAGATTTTCAAGTTTTATGTTGCTCATGGTTTTTAACCCCTAATCATGTTTTTATAGATAAGGATGTAAATCGACAAAAGTCTTTTCCAAAAATTTGAAAAAATCAAACAAGCTGGAATTTTAAAGTACAGTAATAATACGCCCATTTTTTAGAGAAGTGCATCGCAAATATAAATAAATTTACAAATCGTGATACTTCACTTAACAATCATCAATTTTTTGGTACCATTGGTACTATTAATGCAGGTTTTTTGATGAAGTGCGAAAAGTTAAGAGACTTAAATGAAAACTTTTATCCTTATGGAATTCTTTGATGAGTCGCGGGTATGAGCGATCCCCGACTTCTATCCTATGAATTGCTACCATGTGCGGATATTTATTCAGAAATCGGGGATCTTTTACCTAGCCTGATGAATTAATGTGGTGGAGTACTAGTATAAGGGTTAAAATTATCTGCTTAAGTCTATTTACAAAAATCCTCAAAGTTAAAAATCTAAAATTTCCTGAATAACACTCTTTAAATCTTTATCCGCAGGACGTTTGCTAAACTGTTCGTGACTGTAAATCCAAACAAGTTTGATGATGCAATCATTGGTATTGACTAAATACATCAATCGAATTTGTCCTGATGCTCCTCTGCCAACCTTTAATTCCAGCTTGTGAAACGTCCATTCTGGTAAATTAATCTTACTAGGTAAAGGTTCTTGACGGGAATTTATGGGATACTGCTCTTCGAGCAAATTTTCCAGTACTTCAGCAATCAACTCAACAAAATCATTCCCATGAACCTTGGCAAGTTTCTTGAACGAACGTCTAAAATTATCAGATTCCTCAATCAAGAAGGGAGTTGAGCCAGTCACGCACTTCTCCTTTACCAACACGAGTTGAAGATTCCGAGTTTAAAGCATCATTCAAGACTTCCGACATCACTGGTTCATAAGCAGGATTTTCACGTTCCATCACATCCAGTTTTTGCTCACCCAACGCTTTCATATCTTGACGTTGGATTGGTTCAGTGGAACTTGCTTGAGGTGGTAATCCCTTCCTAGCTTTTTTCCAGGGAAATTCACCGTGAGTCATATCACTGAGCCGATAAGCATGATAACCACCAAAATATCCCCAAACTTCTTCTAGCAATTCTTTATTTTCATCAGATATGCTTCGTAAAGATTCTTCTTTATTAGGGATAGGTAATTGATTCGCTTCAAAATTACTGTAAAATTTGTAAGCAGGAGGGCACACTGGACCATATCGCCATGCTTGAATTTCTTCATCAAACAATGGCTCATCGTAAAGTGCTAAATGTAAGCTTTGTGCATAATATAGAAGCTTTTGAACCTTCATGTTGGTCATTTCAGCTTCTATCCCATCCTCGTATGCTCTGACAATAAAGTAGCGAGCCACATCTAGGCAGTCAATCATACTCAGACCCGCCTTCCAAGTACTATTCACTATATTATTATAATCTATTCTGGGAATACATAGTATTTTTGTACTATTATTTTTTAATATGCGATCGCTACTCAAAATACAAGGTTATGATTTCATAGAATCATAACCTTATTTGCATTCTAATTTTGTTACCAGCCTAACTAGCTTGCAAATTAATTGGCTGTATTTTCTGCCAATCAGAAGATTTGTTGGATTCTACCCACAAATCATATCTTTGCTGAAGATTTAGCCAGAATTGCGGAGTGGTATCAAAAGCGGTGGCTAAACGAAGCGCCATATTAGGGGTAATCGAGCATTTCTCATTAACTATTTCAGACACAGTTTTACGAGAAACGTCAATTGCCTGAGCAAATTCAGTAATGGTTATACCTAAAGGCTCAAGGTACTGACGCTTGAGCAAGCCGCCAGGATGTGTAGGTTTTCTTTTCGATATCATTATTATCTTTATCCCCTTTGTTGTTTCTCTAATTTTGAAACCCTTGCTGTTACCTTTACACCGCCTAAAACCTAGTCAAAAATTCCATAAATGCATTAAGCCAAAGATCAAGCTAAGAAAATTTAATCAAGCAATGTTTCTTGGTAAACCGCAGATTGAGACATGGAAGCTTGACTCAATCTACGGAAAGTTAAAAATAGAATCTAATGGTAATCTTCGTAGTTCACATCATAAGCATCTCCATCCTTAAACACAAAAACTACACGCCAGTTTCCAGAGACCTTTACAGACCACTCATCTTGCCTCGAACCTCGAAGTTGATGCAAGCCAGAGCCTGGGTATTTCATATCTTTGATATCCACAGCAGAATCAAGCGTGTCAAGTACGTCTAAGAGTTTTTGTATATGATCCGGATTAATACCACTTTTATCATCATCATAGAAAAGCTTCTTTAACTCTTTATGCTTAAATGTTCTTATCATAGGCAAAATTATAAGTGTAACGCTTGGGGTTACACCCATCGTAGCACAGTGTAACGACCAAGGTTACACATTTTTTTGCGGTAGGCAGTTACAAAGCTCCAAATATAGCCCTCATATACAAAATTGGGAATTTGACACTCCCCTGCCTAAAGGATACCAATGGCGAATCAGGGGTATCACCCTCTTTGGAGTGGGGGAGCGGGAGAGTGGGGGAGTGGGGGGTAGAAAAAACAAGTCCAAATTATGCCAATAATCCCTAGTTTTTAACCTAGTAAGGGGTCATACCCACTATTCGCCAGCAGCATCCTAAAGGCGAGGGGATTCTTGCAGAAAATCAAGAATTTCCTGCTTGCTACTGGAGGGCTTTCAAACTTCCCCCTATTTTTTGTAATCGTGTCAAGGCAATCTCGACAAATAACCTCAAAAAGATGGGTTAGACATTCGCCTAACTCTCCCTAAAAACTTCCTTTGCGCCTTTGCGTCTACCCTGCACCGTAGACACGAAGTGGCTACTTAACAGAAGCCACTTCGTGTCTAATGCGCGAAATAAACATCACCCCAAACCAGCTTGCAAATCACCCCGCGCTTTCTCCAACGCCTCCGGTAACTTACTCTCATCCCTTCCCCCAGCTTGGGCTAAATTAGGTCTTCCACCGCCGCCACCGCCACAAATCTTAGCAACAGCACCGATAAATTTACCCGCTTGTAACCCTTTCTTGTTCACCTCTGAGGAAAATGCAGCCACCAAACTAACTTTCCCTGCTTGCGGAATAGAACCCAACACCACCGCAGCACCACTACCAATCTTCTGCTGTAACCTTTCCGCTGCGGTTTGCAAGGAAGCAGCATCAACATCTTCCATTTGGGCGACTAATATCTTAAACTCACCCACAGTTTCCACCGTTGATATTAAACTATCAGATTTTGCGATCGCCAGCTGGGATTTCAAGCTCTCTATTTCCTTCTGGCTATTTTTCAGCTCTGTTTGCAGGGTAGTAATTCTTTCTGGTATTTCCTCTGGTTTGACTTTAAACCTATCGCTCAAATCTTTAACTACCACGTCCCGAACATTGAGATAATCTAGGATTGCCGGACCAGACACCGCTTCTATCCGCCGTACCCCGGAAGCAATACCACCTTCAGAGATAATTTTAAATACACCAATCTCCGCAGTATTACTGACATGGGTTCCGCCGCACAATTCCATCGACACCCCAGGGAAATCAATTACCCGTACCACCTCAGCGTATTTTTCCCCAAACATTGCGATCGCACCTTTGGCTTTAGCTTGTTCTAGGGGCATACTTTCTATTTTAGCGGTGTGTGCTTCCCCAATCCAAGTATTTACCAATTCTTCTATTTGGGTAAGTTCCTCTAGAGTTAAACCACGGGGACAGTTAAAGTCAAAGCGCAATCTGTCGAAGGATACCAAGGAACCTGCTTGGGAAATGCCATCATCAATAATTTTCTTTAACGCCGCTTGTAATAAATGGGTGGCAGTATGATTTGCTTGGGCGCGACGACGACAACTGCGATCGATTTGAGCGGTGATTGTATCTCCTACCCTGATTGTACCCCGTTCAATGCGTCCAAAGTGAACGAAGAAGTCAGATTCTTTCTTCACATCATCAATGGTGACAACAAAGCCATCACCGGATAAATAACCCTTATCCCCAATTTGCCCCCCGGATTCGGCATAGAATGGGGTTTGGTTGAGGACTATTTGTACTTCTGTTCCTGCTTCTGCTTCTTCTTGGGAAATACCATCCACTAACAGTACTTCCACCTGGGCGGATGCACTTGCTTGAGTATAACCAAGGAATTCCGTCGCGTGGATGTGTTCTGCTAACTTATCCAGGGAACCCTGTACCGTTAAATCAATGGTTTCGTGAGCGGATTTAGCCCGTTCGATTTGCTTTTGCATTTCCACACCAAAACCATCGCCATCCACGGTTAAACTCTGTTCCTCAGCGATTTCCTGGGTTAATTCTAAGGGGAAGCCATAGGTATCGTAGAGTTTAAATGCTGACTCACCACTAATAACTGTTTTACCTTGCTGTTTTAACTGGGTGATAATCTCTGCTAGCATTTTCTCACCCCGTTCCAATGTCTTTAGGAAGCGAGACTCTTCCCGTTGCAACTCTGCTTTAATGGCATTTTCCCGTTGACGCAAATTGGGGTAAGCAGATTCACCTAGACTAATAGCAGTTTCGGCAACTTTGGTGGTAAACTCTCCTTCAATACCAATTAATCTACCATGACGCACCACCCGGCGAATTAAACGCCGCAATACATAACCCCGCCCCACATTAGAAGCGCGGATTTGATCGGCTATCATATGTACCACAGCCCGGATATGATCGCCAATTACCTTCAGGGAAACTTTAGTTTTCTCATCACTGGTGGCGTAATCAATCCCCCCAATCTCTGCTGCTGTTTTAATTATGGGGAAAATTAAATCCGTTTCATAATTATTGGGAACCTGCTGGAGAATTTGCGCCATTCTCTCCAAACCCATCCCCGTATCAATATTTTTATTGGCTAAGGGAGTTAAATTACCATCCCCATCCCGGTTAGATTCCATAAATACCAAGTTGTAGAACTCGATAAACCGGGAATCGTCTTCTAAATCAATATTGTCATCCCCTAATTCTGGGTGAAAATCATAGTATATTTCCGAACAGGGACCACAAGGACCAGTGGCACCGGAAGCCCAAAAGTTATCATCCGCCCCCATGCGCTGAATCCGCTTCTCTGGCACACCAATCTTGTCACGCCAAATTGCATAGGCTTCGTCATCCTCCTGATAAACACTGACAACTAGGTGCTCTTTTGGTAACTCGAACAATTGCGTAGAGATTTCCCAACCCCAGGCTATAGCCTGTTCCTTGAAATAATCCCCAAAGCTGAAATTACCCAACATCTCAAAGAACGTATGATGGCGTTTCGTCCGTCCCACATTTTCAATATCATTAGTACGGATACACTTTTGAGAAGAAGTCGCCCTAGGGAAATCAGGGGTACGCTGTCCCAGAAAGATCGGTTTAAATGGTAGCATCCCCGCGATGGTCAGCAGCACAGTTGGATCTTCTGGTACCAGGGACGCACTCTTGACAACTTGGTGTCCTTGTTGGGCATAGAAGTCGAGGAACTTTTGACGAATTTCGTTACCGCTGAGTTTTGGGGGACAATCGGTCATTTCAGTTATCAGTTATCAGTTATCAGTTATCAGTTTCCCCATCGATGAATCGAAGGGCTAATGAAATAAGGAAAATATTTTTCCTCTCCACGGATAAATCTGGGGGCTTGTATCCAGTTTATTTTTTGGTCATGAACCACCAGCTACGAATCCTTACACAAAAAGTATGCCGTACAATCGCATATCTGTGCCACAAAATAGGTAATAACTCGTGAACTATCCCATCGCACAGGTGGATGGAGCTTCTGTACTCATAGGTGAGTGCCTGAGCTGAGACAAAAATCTTCACTGTTGCCTGTTAAGAGTTCCCTGTTACCTCTCCCGTTGGCGCAGTCGCCCTGAAAGGGCTAGGTAGTTGAAGATAATGAGCATTATCCCGGATTTATAATCCTACAGGCAGATTTCACCTCCTTTATGTGAAGTTATGATGAAATTAACTTTACACAATTAATATGTGTAGCTTTATATAGTGGCACAATTCCCTTTGTGGACTAAGATAAGCGATTACACTTTCCATAAAGATACCGAGTTTTTGCTCTGGGTAGACTAACGAAAAATAAGGACAAACAGCAAATCTATGACCTTCAAATTAAAAGTTCCTGATATTGCCTGTCAGGGGTGTGCTGACACAATTACTGAATCCCTCCTGACCCTAGAACCTAACGCTAAGGTTGAGGTAGATGTGTCTACTAAGATTGTTACCGTAGAATCCACAGTACCGCTGGAAAATATTAAACAGGCAATAATTAATGCTGGATACACCATTGAATAGTTGTAAAGTGAAAATCATTAAGAACTAAACCATTAATTAATATACAACTTATCCCCTAGGTTTAATTTAAGTAAATTCACTGGAATTTAAAGACGGTAAACATCTTTAAAAAAGCAAGTATCTAAGTAAAATTAACCTGCAACATACTGTCTGTTCCCTAGTTGACCCAGTATATTTGTCAGGGTGGAAAATTAGGACGGGTAAATTTTCCAAAATGTGAATAGATGTTACGCATATGTATATGAATACTTTATTTTTATGTAAAGATTGTAATAATTCAAACCGATTTCGGATTATACTGAGTATAGAATCTTTAAGGTGTAGATAAGCTTCAAAATATTTGCTAGAACCAAAGGTGAAACGAGTTTCCCTGTGAATATGATCCTGTATTCAGAACAAGCTAATCCGGTAGTAATCCCATAAAAAGAACCCCTGGAAATTACAGTAATACTTTTATACTTAGGCAGAATATTCAGTATTTCTACTGTTTTAAATAAATAATGTCAGGACAGACATTAGGTATCAGAAATTGTATAGGTAACTACTGTAATCAAATTAATTCTTGAGAGGTGATGGAAAATGATCAAAACTCAAATGCAGAGACTTGTAATTCATTTTTTGGTGGGTAAACAGCTCCCTGGTGGGTGTAGATACATAACTTCTAAGGAAGAGTACGTGCGTATTTTACACATTCAGTGTTAATCGGGAGCGTCTAAATATTTTATTGAGGGTTATACCCAAAACAGTTGAAAGAAGGCAAAAAATAAAACAATGAATATTTCTATTCTGGTCTTTGGAAGTGAACATTTTCTGACTACACTTCCAGATCAGATCCATGATGCAAGCACTTTTAAGGTAGAAGCGATCGCTAATCTCAATCAAGCGGTATCACAGATTCAAGTGAAGCCGCCAGATATCATCCTGGTGCAGGCTAGCTTAGATGGCAGTATGGAGCTATGCAACTGGCTAAAGGAGCAAATCAAGCTGTCTTGGATACACTGCATTTTGTTGGAGGATCGTCCCGAATTGATTACTCTGAGGAACCAAAATGATTGGGAGTGGGAACTAGAGATGAATGCCTCTGCCCTCCAACAAGGAGCAGATGCCTATATTTGGCAACTACCAGGTCATACCACCATCCGTCACCGCCTATTGTTGGCTCAATTAACCGTAGGAGTACGCAAAGCACAAAAGTATCGGGATTTGATTCGTACCAACGATCTATTATCAGCGATCGCTTTAGCAGATTCCTTAACGGAACTAAATAATCGCCGTGCTTTAGAATGGGATTTACCCCGACAAATAAACAAGGCTCGTAATAAGAACAATCCCTTGAGCTTGATTATTTTGGATGTAGACTACTTTAAAAGGGTGAACGATACCTACGGGCATTTGGTAGGCGATCGCCTCCTGCAGTTGTTGTGTACCCGCATTCGCCACAATCTGCGCTTCCAAGATACCCCTTTCCGCTATGGTGGTGAAGAATTTGTCATTCTTCTGAGCAATACTAGTTGCCAGGAAGCAATGGTGGTAGCACATCGTCTCAATCGCATAGTCAGCGAGCAGCCATTTGCAATTAATCATACATTGGCAATCAACGTCACCATTAGTCTAGGAACAGCTTGTTTGCAAGCTGAAGATGATCTTAAAGGTACTAGCCTCTTAGGACGTGCCGATAAATACTTACTACAAGCAAAATCTAGCGGACGCAATCGCGTAATTGGTTGCGATTGTCAGAGTCAATTATCTAGAAGCACCCATCTACAGGTGCTTTCTTCGTAACCAAAACAGATGAGTTAAACCAAAAAGCTTTGGTTGTGGGCGGATCGCCGACAACCCTATTGTGGCGAGCGGCACATCTCAATAGCTCGCACACAGTCTGACACAGATTGACGTTGGCGCATGGCATTTACTAAGGCTTGATATGCTGACCAATTCTCTTGGAGCAGGTTTTGGGCTTGTAGGGCATGGAATCTTTGCTTTTGTGCGTAAGCCAATTCCGAAAAACCTAAACCTTGCAAAATGGCTGATAGCTTCTGCCGATCATCTAGCCCACCAACAGTATCATTAAAAACTAGCTTTTCTGCCGCAATACCTGCCATCCAAATAGTACAGTAGCGATCTAAAATGTGGGTATTCAAACTACCCCCCTCCAATTGAGAAGTACAGTGGCGATCGTCAACGGTAACTCCCCCCTGTCCAGATTGATTTTGCTTGAGCGCCTCCCAAGCATTCAGCGTATAATTTATCACTTCAAATTCTAAGATATGAGCCACAAGAAAGTGACCAGCTTCATGGTGAATAATCCTTTCTCTGTGCTGGGGGGAAAAATTAGCGATCCAATCTAACATCAGTCTGCCGCCTTTATTTTGCCAGCTAAACCGATCAACAGTGGCGATGCCTAAAACAGTAAAGGTAGCAAGTGCAGGTACTATGGGGGATAAATGAATCAACGGACCCAATAGGGTAGAAAAAGTCATCAAAAAGACAGAGATTGCAATTAAATTGAGGGCGGTTTGGCTCATTCCGAGTAATATTAAGGTTAATCTATCCCGATCTATCTTAAATGCAAAAAGAGGACTCCCGCTACACCGCTAGGTTACGCGCTTCCCGCACGCTGCGCGAGAGCGGTGAGATGAATTTTTGCCCCTCAAATGCTCAAAGATTGTGTTAAAGGTAATCAAATAAAATTACCACAATTAGGATGGGTAAAGTTTAGGAAATCAAG
>JASJDS010000055.1 GCA_030065055.1 Calothrix sp. MO_192.B10 | reverse complement strand
ATAATTTCAGGTCAGTTTCAGATAATGTGGTCTCAGTTTCAAATAATGTGGGTCGAGGCGATTTTATAGTTTCATTTAATGTGGTCTCAAAACGCGGATGATTTCGGGTCGAAGCGATTATGATTTCAGGTCACTACAACTAAGAGCCTTAGATGCTGATTTGGAGAAGCTAAAAGTTAAATCTCCCTACACTGGCACTGTGCGGCGGGTGAAAGTTGAACGGGGGTCAAATAGTCAGATAGCAGTTACTTTGACCATTCAAACTCAGGAAATGCTGTGAAACATCTTCTCAGGAATCTTGTAACGTTAGGTGCGATTATTGCTGTCATTGGAGTCGCCGCAGTTGTCACAAAAAACCGCAGGACTGAACCGCCCCAAGTAGGTTATGCACCGGGCAGAGTTGTACCAAAAGCTCCACCAATTGATTGGACAGTAACAAAACCTGCCTATGATGGGGATACCATCAGCGTTTCTCGTAATGGTGAAAAACTGAAAGTTAGGTTTGCTTGCATCGATGCACCAGAGTTGGCGCAACCACTTGGTAAGGAATCAAGGGACTATTTGCGAAGTCTCATAGATAGCTCCAGGGGAAAGGTGGGGCTGAATGTGATTAAGTCTGATAGATATGGGCGTAGTGTGGCAGAGGTGTGGATAGATACGCCGCAGCGTGGAAAAGAGTTAGTGCAGAGCTTGATGGTGGTGAAAGGACTGGCTTACGCATACGAGCAATATAAAGATGATTGTCCCACCTGGGAGGGGGTAAAAGCTGCCCAAGATTCTGCAAAGCAGCTGCGTTTAGGGGTGTGGAGTGGGAACTACCAGGAACCTTGGGCTTACCGCAGATAGAAGAGGAGTAAGTGATGAAAGCTTTTTTTACCCTGCGTTTATTAGTGGCGATCGCCCTTCAGCCGAACAATTCTGCAGCCGGCAATTGATATGCAATAATTGAGTAACTTTAATATTATATAGTTATACATATAATCATATATTATATATGTATAATCTATGTGTGAATAATAACTATCGCATAAGAATACATATAGGAATCCTACTTGAATTTTAAAAATGTACTGAAACTCAAAAGCTGATATAGCAAGGCTAAAGTCTAAAAACTCTTTCAGAAATCAAACCGGATTCCTATATAAATAAAAAAGCTTAAGAACCGGCTGGGAAACTAGACCACTATCACATCTACCAATTGTCAAAGGAGCAATTGGTAGATGTGATAGTGGAACAGGCGTTAGGGATACAAGTATTCAAGAGTACAATCATAGAATTAGATTAAATGATGGACAAAGTAAATTTTTTTTCAAGCGAGTTTCAACATTCCCGATTATCTATTCCATCTCCATTAATGGTAACGGAAAAAAAATCATTTGCTCACTATACAATAACCAAAAGATTACCAGCTACTATCAAGCAAATCATAGAGAATAATAATTTTTCTCCACCCGTTGTTCAAAATTTAGAAAATTTATCTCAAGAAATTTTTGATGGTTTCATAAGACCTTTAAAAGATGATGGAGGAAATGATTTTACCGCTTGGTTATCTTATATAGAGCCTTTTCAAGAGAAAACCTGGTTTGAAATCCCATTTTACTTTGCTGAAACATATTTCTATCGAAGAATTATTGAGGCTATAAACTACTTTAAAGCAGAACAAGCAGTAGACCCATTTCAATATCAAAAAAATCAAAGCTTAGAAGTCGCAATCGACTCTATCCAAATTATTAGCAAACAAGTTAATAATTGGCATAGTCAACTATCTAATAACAATCATTTATTAAATGAAGTAAATTTAATTAATTTGCTCTATATATCTTTATGGGGAAATAAAGCCGATTTAAGTCGTTGGTCTGCTGAAACAAATAAAGACCAAAGCAATACTATAAAAGTTAAATCTCAAAAAAAAGATATTTTTATTGATGATACACCCGATTTAATCAAGTTAATAAGCACTTTTCAGAAAGCACGTATTGACTTGATTGCAGACAATGCAGGTTTTGAGCTTTTTACTGATTTATGTTTAATAGACTTTTTGCTATCTATCCAAGCAGCAGAGGTGTTTGTTTTACATTTAAAAGCACATCCTACTTTTGTTTCTGATGCTACAATTAGAGATTTTCGCCATATATTGAACTTTTTACTAGCCGATAGCAATGTTGAGGTTCGCTCTTTAGCTACTCGGTTAGAAAACTATTTCAATAATAATCGCTTGCTATGTCGAGAAGATTATTATTGGACATCACCTTTAGCTTTTTGGGATATGCCAATCTCGTTACAGCAAAATTTAGCTCAAGCTAGTCTTATTATTATTAAAGGAGATGCTAATTATCGCCGATTGCTAGGCGATTGTTCTTGGGATTTTACTACTTCTTTTGAAGATATAACCTGCTACTTTCCTAAACCTTTTGTAGCTTTACGTACTCTTAAGTCAGAAGTGGTGGCTGGTCTTCAAGCGAAGCAGATAGATATGTTATATTTTGAAGATTCTGATTGGTTAATAAACGGAGAACGTGGAATAATTCAGTTTGTTTCAAGCTAGTTTTTTTATAAGTAGAGGTAATATTATATTCATTGATTTTAAGCTGCTGAATTATTTTACCTGCTATTTGTTATGGAGTCAGGACTTACGCAACTGGCACAAGCAATGGTGCACAAAGCGCACTGAATACCCAAAAAACTACACAGAACACATAGCAATATCTGGACGTTTTAGTTGCTCAATTAAATAATTTGAAAGTAAATTATGCTTTATTTTATAAATAGTTTTACCTGTGTTATAAGCTAAAGTTTTCAGTCTTAGCCAAACCAGCATAGCACAAGCAATATGATTTCGTTGAAGACGGGCTTTACGACATTGACATGATTCAATGCCAGTTAATTGTTTTATTTCCCTGTGAAACTCCTCTATTTTCCAACGGATTTTACGCACATGAATGTGCAACATCCGATTCCCTGTTTCCTAAACTCATATCTTGCACCTATTCGTATAAACCAGGAAAAATTTAAAAACAGCGCAATAAAGCTACATTATTCTACTTGGTTTTTATCGCTCAATTAAGCTTTTAGCCTTAATACTGAGTGATTAAATTACATCAATATTTCCAGGTGCAAGATGTGAGCGCCCAAGGAGGGGAAGTCATGCATTCACTCATTCACTCATTCAAAAGTATGAAATTCCCTCCCAACAAATAAAACTAGCATATTTTTCTTGTTTGGCTAAAAGCTTTGATATATAAGGGTTATAAAATGTGCAAATTAGGAGTAAAGGGATTTTTAGAGTAATTTATCTGGCACGACTACTTATCTGTATGCCATACAATTGAGAGCTGCTATATACAATATCTTAGCTTATTTTTCACCGAATTTACTGTTTTAATCGAACTGTATTTGCTGATTTTTTGAAATATTTGATCTAGTGAAAGCTGATGCGGAGCATAATTCATCATATTACTTTTCTCATGCAGTAACCAAAATATTGGCATCAAATGTGAGTATATCTCCTTTCTATCAATCCAAGGACGAATAAAAGAATTTGATAAATATTGCTGAAAACTTTTATTGTCGTTATTTGTCACTAAATAATTAGAATTATTCTGATGAGATAATTCGTAAACTTTAACATAAAAATCATCAATAATAGGGGATAAAGAATCAATATACTCAGAATTAATATCATCATAATAACCCATGATAAATGACTTGAATGGATTATAATTAAGTACCTGCTCTTTTGGAAAATTATGCAAACAATTTGGGTCAGTTAAAAAAGTAATTAAATAAGCTATACCACTAGCTGCATCACGCATAATTTGCAGAGGTTTTTCAATTGATGAACATTCTTCTAATAACCTCGATGAATCAAGATCAATCAGGAATACTTCACCTGTATCTACGCAATAACTATAATTATCGGGTGCACCAGAATAACGATAAAAGCCAGCTTCACTGAATTTTCTGATAGTTCTTCCATACAATCGGCTCAACTCTGTTATGAGAGATAATGCTGGATTTACACTATTAACAATGCCGAGATGTTTCATCCATTCGTTCAATTTTTTTTGCTCTTTTTTATCAAGAGTTTTGTATTTAAAAACAGAATCTGCTCGTAGATAAGTATTTTGTGGAATTCCTGTAACAACAACACCTAGAACTTCTGACTTTGTCTTACTCAATGAAAATTTCAGCTCTGAATCAAGATATTTATATACGCTTATAGGTATGATACTTGGACAACCAACTTTTATTAGAGCCTTTGACACATTAAATTCCCTGTATGCTCGCTCCAATGTGATAGCACCAATAGGTGCAGGAGTACTTTTAACAGGAATAAAGTCGCCATGCTTGTTAAATCCAAGATGGGGGTTGTTGTTGTGTACAGCTAATGTAGTAGGTTTAATAATATCCCCACTGTGTGTTCTCGCTCCCACTCCTTTTAGCTTTATAGAACTTATTTTTAAATCACTACCAGGAATAACAATAGGTTTTTTCAGTAACTGAAATGCTGAACGACCAATTCTAAAAAATTTTGGTTGTACTTCCCAGCTAATGATATTACCTAAAGCTTGTGTTTCTGGATTTGCTTGATCAATACCATCGTATTTTTCTAGCAAGGAGTATGATAGGGAATTCATTTTCTCTTGAGACTTAGTCATTTAGGATTTAGATACTGACGAATATGAACTGCTACAGTAGCGTTCTGGATAATTTCCAAAATTTTTACAAAAAATAAAATTTTGTCTCACTCAAGAAGCAAGACCATATACTCTTAACTTGCACATTCAGTAGATCACAAACTTTCGGAAATTGATGTAGGAATAAGGGTTTCAGCCATCGTCACTTTTCGAGTATTCAGCATGAGTTTAAGAGTGATCGCTTAAAGACAACTCACGGTATCGCCTGAAACGCTTATTAAAAGGTGCTTTCAAGATGGGGGGAAAGTAGCGAGTCTACCATGAGCCGCCACGCGACGGCTGAAACTTTTACCCCAAGGTAGTTTCAGAAAAATTTTTCAACTTTTATCCTAAAAATGGGATTTTGACCGACTGGATACGCATATCAGGCTGTACCATTTGAACCCTCCCAATTTTTGGAGCCTGAAAGCCTTGTGGCTACGTTGTCAAATCCTGTACCAAATAACTTAAAGTTTAATTGCTACTACAAAAACAAGGTTTTTCGCCGATTTATGGGTAAAAACGAAATTTTATTTTTGTAATCCTTTCACAGCAATACTTTCAGGCGTTGTGTGGCGGTTCGTGACAAGCTCGCTACTTTCCCCCCCAAAAGTCAAAATTATTAAATCCCCTCCCAACAGATGAAACTAGCACCTGCATTCTTGTTCGGTTAAAATCCTTGCTATATAAGGGTTATAAAATGTGCAAGTTAGGAGCGTTTTACTGGCGGCGATCGCCACCCGTTACTGATGTAGAGAAACTTGTATAATGAAAAGTATCCTGACAGTTAAAGCCGAATTATCAGTAGTGCTTTTAAGCCTGCTTAGGAGCGTGGTTCTGGGCTTCTGTGGTTACTATATTGGTGAAGTAGCTTTGGCTACTATCCCGTTCAGAAGATTATCTAAAAATACCAGCCCAGGTCAGGGTTCTCATCATTAATTGATTCTAGAGTTGATATTGACTCTAGAAGGCTTTGTTATGCCTTCAAGTTTCCATAGCCCATAAACTTTAACGATTTTTGGTGGTTTTAGCCTTTAGTTTTGGCGCAATGAGTTTCTCAGAAGTAAAGGTTTATTCTATCTTTTAAAACTTTTTGCGGCAGAACTCTAATTTCTTCAGTTCCTGATTTACTTTAGTTGCTACTTGTTGAGGTGTTTCTCCACTATTAACAAAAATAGAAATATCTGCTTGAGCGTATAAAGAACGCCGTTGTATAAATATTTCTTCTAGTTTATGTCTCAACTGTTGAGAATCTAGTCCCCTGAGATTGGGTCGAGGTTCATCTCTAATGCGTTTATGTATTTCTTCCACTGACAGATTCAGCCAAACCACAACTGTTTTGTCTTGGCAAAGATAGTGCCAGTTTTCCTGTCGCATTATTATTCCTCCACCACACGCTACGACAAGGCGAGTGCGGGTTGTAACTTCTGTCAAAACTTTAGTTTCTACAGTTCTAAAACCTTCAACTCCTACTTCGTCTACAATTTCGTAACATGATTTTTTTGTTACCTTTTCAACTTCTGAATCCGTATCGGTCCAATTATATTCAAGTTGTTGAGCAAGGACGGGTGCAGTTGTAGTTTTTCCAGATCCCATCATTCCTATCAAATAAATAATGCTTTTTTCTCTAAAAATCATGATGTTTTGCTAATTTTAGGATAATTCTGGCTGCTACAACAACACCATTACTTATGACCCAATTGCCCCTAGTATTTTCAGTGTATTTTTTTCAGCTTCAGTTAAGCCATTAACACCAGTAATGTTCATTCCCTCATAGAGTCTTTTAGCTTTCAGTATTCTGGCACAACTACTTGTCTGAATATCCCAAAGCTGAATAGTCTCATCATCACCTCCACTAGCTAGGATTTGTTCATCGGGACTAAAGGCTACTGTGCGAACAAAATTGGTATGCCCTGTCACAGTGTGGCATTGATCGGTATTTATATCCCATAACCTTACAGTATTATCTTTACTACCACTAGCAAGGGTTTTACTATCTAAACTAAAAGCTACTGACCAAATCCAATCAGTATGCCCTTGGAATTTTTTAATACATTGACCAGTACGAATTTCCAACAATCTTAATACTCGGTCATCACCGCCGCAGGCTAGGAACTGACCATCGGGACTGAAAGCTACTGCCCGAATTGAATTAGTTGATTCATGCAAGGTTTTGAGATATTCTCCTGTTTCTACAGTCCATAATTTTACTGTTCCATCTCCACTACTACTAGCTAGAATTTTACTATCAGGACTGAATGATAAAGACCATACCCAATTAGTATGCGCCCGAACAGAATTATGTGGCTGAAAAGAAGGTTGTGAGGAATTGTGACTTGTGATGAGCCTCCAAATTCTTATATATCCATCTCCACTGCCACAAGCTAAAGTTTGACCGTCAGGGCTGAATGACAATGACCGCACTGAAGTAGCAGTTGCTTTTAAAGTTTTAATACACTCACCCTTGCTAACATCCCACAACTTAACCGTTTGGTCATCGCCTGCACTAGCGAGAGTTTGGCCATCGCAACTGAAAGCAACTGACCATACCAAATCTGTATGTTCCTGAAAAGCATTGATACATTGACCAGTATCTATATCCCATAGTCTTACCATTTTGTCTCTACTTCCACTAGCGAGGGTTTGAGCATCGGGACTGAAAGCAATTGATAAAATCAGATTGGCTGGTCCTTGCCAAGTTTTGAGACAGTTACCTTGACTAATATCCCATAGCTTTACTGTTTGGTCATAAGTGCCACTAGCGAGGGTTTGAGCATCGGAACTGAAAGCAATTGACCACACACTGTGAGTATCTTTCAAAAGTTTTCGGAAACTTCGATCAGTATTAACATTCCACAGTCTTACTGTATGGTCTTCACCGCCACTGGCGAGTGTGTTACCATCACTACTGAAGGTAACACAACGGACTTGATTGGTATGTCCCTGCAACGTTTTTAGTAATTGACCCGTCCTGATGTTCCATAATTTCACCTTTCCTTTTGGATCTTTGCTACAACTGGCGACAGTTTCATCATCACAACTGAAAGCAATAGATCTTACCCCATAGCTATGCGCCTGCAAAGTTTTGAGGCATTTACCTGTGCTGATATCCCATAGCTTCACCGTTTTGTCATAGCTGCCACTAACAAGAGTTTTACTATCTTTTGGACTAAAGGCGATTGACCATACAGAATCCGTGTGTTCCTCTAAAGTTTGGAGGAGTTGATGGGTGCTAATATCCCATAATTTTATCTTTGTGTCATCACCGCAACTGGCAAGAATTTTACCATCTGGACTGATAGCAACTCCCTTTACTGCTTCAGTATGTCGCCCTAAAATTCCGATACAATAACCGTTCTTGACATCCCATAGTCTTACCGTTCGGTCATCACTCCCACTAGCTAATTTTTGACTATCAGGACTAAATGCTATTGACCATGCCCAACCCTCGTGATCTTCCAAAATGCAAAGTTCTTTGCCATCCGTTAATTGCCACAGACGAATTTCTCTGTTACTATCACTTATTGCTAAAATTTGACCATCGGGACTAAAAGCTACAGAACAAATCCGACCTAAGGTTTTAGTAAAAACTGATTTAGAAAAGTTTGTGTTAGCAAAATTGACATTGTGTAAAGGTACACCTTGTAAGTAGGCTTGCCATATAGCTAGATTGGAAAAATCATAGCCAGTTAAATCTATATCTAAATAGGTCAAAAAATTGATAATATTCCCTACTACATAACTGGGTTTTGGTAGTTTAGGTTTTTGGCGAGATTGGCGAGGTTTTGGCAAGCTTTCGAGAATTTCATCTAGTTTATCTTCAATGTATATATCAAAATCATTAAATCTGTCTACAAGTGGTTTAAGAATAAGTCTTTTTTGAGTTTCTCTTATATAATCTGGTGCTTGTGCTTTAAGGAGTGTATGACTTTTTAAAATAAAAATTTGCCCAGTTTTTATTTCATCACAAACTTCTTCAACCAATCGAAACGTCATGTACTCGATTAGTAAGTTTTGTAGAGTGTATTTATTATTTTCACTTATTTCTAATGGTATTCTTCGCTGTAAAGTTTGTAGAGTATTTGGTAAATTTTCTTTTGATGAAGATAATAATATATCGTCTTTAAGCTCTGAAAACGAAACAGGTTCACGATTAATCGCTAACCAATATGTAATTTCTTTTTGTTCTTCATCTGATTGATTATCATCAGATAAACGTTTGAAATACCAATCTAGCATTTTACGAATAGCATCTCGTTCATCTTCAGAATCACGAAGAGGTTGACCAATGACAAATTTTGCTTCTTCTAAAAATTGCCCAATATTACCTTGAAATCTCTTTTCATATTTAATATATTTGGCAGCTAACTTCAAAAATAAAGGATTACCACTGTATAAGTTACATACTTCTTTTAATTCGTTTTCTGAAACAGAAATACCATTAAAAAATTGCTGTACATCTCCAAAATTCAAACCTGACAATTCTCGAAAACGAACAGCTCCATCTTCACTTGCTAGTTTTTCTAGATTCTGCGGTTTTTCTCGGCTAGTTAATAATAAACAACTATTATGCTCTCGTTCTCCAATCGCATCAAAAAGTTTGCGATAATCTTCATATCCTTTTCGATATTGTCCTGTTAACTCTCCACTTTGCATAATTGACTCGACGTTATCGAGTATTAAAAGACAGCTTGAAGGGTTTAAATAATCTTGAATTATTACATTGATTGCATCAGATAAGTTATCAGGTAAATCATTTTTTTGTTGGTTAGATAAAAATTTAATTAAATCTTTTAGTATTTTGTCTAAGGGAGGAGCTTCTCGCAGACTTCTCCAGATGACAAAATTAAACTCACCTTGAATTTTTTCAGCAAGTTTTTTTGCCAAAGCAGTTTTACCAATTCCACCCATTCCAATAATTGTCACCAATCGACAATTATTTTCTACAATCAAATTTTCTAGTGTCTTTAATTCTTTATCACGCCCAAAAAAAACATCAACAGCAGGAGATTTTTCCCAATCTGGTTTTTGAGTTTCAATATTTAATTTTTGGTCAAAAAACTCAAATAGGTATCCATCTTCATCTCCATCATGACGCAGAAAAATAATTGGACGATACCATTCGTAATCATAATAACGCATCGCTTGAGATGCTAATTTCACTGCTTTTAATAATGATTGTTTAGCACCTAAAGCGCGATAAAATTGTTCTACAAAATTAGTTGTACTATCTTCACTAAGATTAAATGATGTGGCTACAACTGCTGGAACTTCACGAAGTACACTTTGGGCAATTCCGTTAAAAACAGACTCATTTTGATGAGCTAAAGCTGATTTACAAGCAGTTATAACAACTAATGCAGGTTTACTAATCGCTACTAAATTGGCAAATCTTTCAGCACTGATATAATCTGGATTTCCTTCATCATCCTCAAAAAGAATAAATCCTTCAGGTCTACTTAAAGGAGTTTTACAATGTGTACATATTTTCCGATGAGTAGGATAAAAAATTTTATTGCTTCCATTTTCAGGACAGAAAGGATTTTTGCACTGTCTTTTAAAAACACCATGTCCATCAAAATGGATTATGTCAGGAAGTTTTTCTTGCTCGTTTATATTGTCAGTTAAATAAGCAGAAAGTTTTTTATAAGTTGATTTTTCTTTACTCAATTCATACCAAGTTAATAAACAAGCATGACCTTCTTGTTCTGCTTTTTTTAAGCCATTACGTATAAATAATTCTTTATTCTTTAGTTTCTGATTATCCTTTTCAGATGCGCTAGATGATACAAATAAAATTTTAATCTGCTTAACTTTTCTTTTTCCTGCTGCAAGTAAATTTCTATGAGCTATTAAATAAGAAAGAATCACTCGGCGTTTGGCTAAAAAATCCTGTCCATTGTTTACTAATTGCCAAGGGTATAAAGATAATCTAGATTCTTGAATCGCGTCAGCATCATACTGAATTTGAAGATGTAAATCTTCCTTTGAACCAGCCTTTCCGAGTTTTTGATTTAGTGCTTCTCTAATTTTGTCGGGAAACAGAGCATCATAGAGTTTTTGACCTATATTGTCCCGCATCTTATCGTGAAAAAAAGGCTTATCCTCACAGAGAATTCCTTCTCTTACCATCCAATCCTTATCGTTTCCTTTGCGATGTTTGTATTTAGGATTAAATGTATTGAGTACATTAAGCACCGTGAATAGATTAGAATCTTCATTACCATCTGAAAAGGGTAATAATGATTCTTCTTCCCCATACTTATCAGCATAAATTCTAAAATTTATACCACCTATCGGAGATAAATTTAACTTTAGTTTTTCCATTGAAAAAGATTAATAGGTCAAATATCGTCATCATCACCTTGGATAACTACTTTTGAAGCTGCTGCTTTGATTTCTTCTTGTTTATCTGGCTTGATACGATTCCATACTTCTTGGTTCAAACCAATAGCTGGCGTAAGAGTTAGTGTAATTTTGTGTACATCTTCTCGACTAGATTTTCCTGTAACTTTCCCCCCACCTTCTAGTTCTCCTAATTTCAGAAAGTCAACGCTTAAAACCTGAACTTTAAGTTCTGTTTTTCCTTTACCTTCAGCTTCTCCAACAATTTCTTTAGAAAAAGTTACTTGAAGTTCTAATTCTGCCTTTTCTACAAAAAAAGCTGGTGAGTCTTTATTTGTACTTTCTAACTCATTTTTGATTTTGGTAATCAGTTCATTCAGACCAATATTTTTTGATAATTTAGGCATAATTAATCTTCTGGTAGGGCTGCTAATTCGGGAGATTCAAATATTAAGCGCAAACGGATGTTATGATTATTTGCTTGTGTGCCAGCCATTGTAGCGCGGAAAGGATATTCAAGAATCTCAACTGTAGCAATTAGTGCCTCTCACTTCTGCTTCTAGAGTTGTCAACCTCTTTTCCAGTTCCATGACCTTCCGGCTTAGTGGCACGTCATCAATACTGCCGAGATAATAAGCCAAGGCATCAATCATTACTCTGGTCTTAGTGGTACGATTTTCCTTGGCATAGTCATTTATCCGCTTTTCCAGTTCTGGCGGAATGCGGATACTGAATTGCGGTATACTCATAGGGAGAATTACGTAACTTTACTCTTCAGTGTAGCAACATATTTTTTTGATGGACATTAAGTAAAATTAAACAAACGGATACTTAGAAGTAGTAGCCACATTATCAAACCAACCCATCTAATAAATTCGATATCTCCTTCTGCGCTCGTTGACAGTTGTTGTCATAAATCATCAACGTCCTGGGGTCGGCGTGCTTGCTAAGTTTCTGAACTTTCCTAATATCCCCATTCGTGGCATCAAGCGCCGCCGTAATTGAACTCCAGAGCCTTATCCTGTGTAGGTTCACACTCGCTCATTACCGGAAAGAAGTTGATTATATCTTTCTCATACTTCCTTCGGGTGTTAGGCGATCGCCCATCATCAACTTTCACCAATTTCATGTCGCTGCTCAATTTGTGCAAGATACCCCAACTCAACTGGTGTAAAAGCCACTGGTCGCTCTAGCAGACTCAGTATTTCCACCTCAAACGGGTCTAAGTTGCACTGCCTCAGCGCGTGAATGCGAAGACAAACCTCCTGACACTGCGGTTCATTCTCCAAACCCACAGCTTCCACCTGTTGGTGCCTGAGTGTGTATTTATACATGGTCATGGTACTCACATCCCGTACCCACACCTCAACGGTACTGTCATGTACAGCAGCAATACGCCCTAGGCGGTGGTCAATCTTGTTGTTGTTGGGGGTGTGAATTTCGACCAGTCCCCCCTGCACCAGCTTGAGATGGTGTGCCAACTCAACGTGGTTCATAGTTTCTGCTTGCTCCACATTCAAAGAAAGTTGTTCCACATTTAAATATCTCAGGTAAATTAACTCGCGTGAGCCACCATCAAGTTCCACAATTGCAGCATCTGGGTTGGGGAATTGTGTGATTTTACCAGATTGACCGGGGAACAGGGGATGGTCGTCTTTTACCGTGACGCGGTTTCCAATCTTCAGGCAGTTTGGTACGCTGTCATCTCCTTCCCGTGGCGGGTCTGCTTGTTTCCCAGATTTACCAATCTTGGCTGTGTTCATTTTGGCGACAGTGCCATGTTTAGTTTTGTAGGTGCGCTTTGTGTTGTCACTGATAACGTTATCAGTGAGGCGAGAATTTTCACTGAAAATATTATCAGTGAGATTGCCTCTCAACTTCGACACAAATGGCTGAGACACCTTACACTGCCTACCAATTTCCCTATCGCTCCACTCCTTCCACTCCGGGTCTTGTAGCAGCGTCATCACAGCCCGTCGCTTATCTGTCCGAGAACGTGGTAAAGCTGGCTTGTGGTCAGCATTAGCACCCACAGAGTAAAGCACTGCATCACGGTGGCTGCCCTGGTGAATCACACAGGCTATAACTTCTTCTTCACGGTTGTGGTGTGCCTGCCAACGATGGAAACCATCAGCTAACCAGTAGGATTCACCATCATAGAAGACAGCGATCGCTTCCAATGTAAAACCATCCTCCATCTGCTCGGACAGGAGCTTAACGTGCTTCAAATCAATGGCAGCCCTGGGCTGGGTTCCACCATCACGGCGAATTTCATCCAACGTCAAGTACTCCACAGAGGACAGAACTTTCCCGTTTGCAGCAGTATCTACATCTGGGGATGGTGGCTGTTTACGGTTGCTACTCATGCGTCCACCTCCAGCCCAAAGTGAGCCGCCGCATCCTGCCAATTGTTCGGGTACATCCTCTTGAGGTATTCCAGGGTCAAATCATCAGCCGCCGTTTTGACTGGTAATCTAGCCCCCATTGGTTCGACTGGTTGTCTGCTGATTTGAAACAGGAACACCCCTCGCGGATTATTTATGGTTTCCCAAGTACGCTCGATGTGCGCCACTGCACCGTAGGCTTGGGATATGTGGTGAGATGCGATCGCTTTCCTAACCCTCCCATCTAGCGGTATCTCCAACCCCTCCAACTTATTCCTCAAGTCCTGGGGTATTTGAGAATCTTTCTCAGTTGGCGCGGAGGTTCTCCCCTGTTGTGGTTTTTGTGGTGAAGGCAGGGTATTTGATATGTGGGTGAAAGAAGAACCAGAAGTAGTGACATCTGTTGGTGAAGATTCTTGGTTTTGTTGCTTGACCTGGGGTGTTGGTTCAGCTGGTGTAGCTTCCTCTTCAATTTTTTCAACCGCCCCGGTCTGGTTGGTCTGAATATTTTGAAGAGTCTGAAGAGAGCCAGAATCCTCTAATGGCAAGGGTTTTGAGTCTTGAGTTTCTGAAGTCCCAGAATCCGTTCTGAAATCCCGTAATTCATTCTGGGATTCCGTAATCAATTCTGGATTGTCAGAATCCACTGCTTGTTGACAATCAATAAGTTCTGTTTGTTGAGAAGATACCCATTGAACAACAACTTTACCAGTCTTAATATTGATAATTTCCAGCTTTCTTAACTTGCCCAGTGCTTCATACACACTGCTTTCTGGAATTAACCACCGCAGGGAAAATTCTTTGGGGACAATTTCAATGGGGCGATCGCAAAAAGGATTCTCATAGCGCAGAGCTAAATGAACGTAAGCTGCATTGTTGATGAGCTTGCTCTTCCTCAAAGCCATCAGCTCTGACTTCTGCAAAGGATAGAATCCTCCAACAACCTTTTGGTTGCCGGTTCGCTGAGGAACTGGTATGTATGTCATGATAGATGTAGTTTTTTATTAAGAATTATTTCCCCGTCCTCGTCACAGGACGGGGTTTTTGTGTAAATTGACCTTACTTGCATCTACGAGACTGTTGTAATCCGCTTACCGAATTAGTTGACTCTAAACTGTTGCAAGTAGCCTAGGCGGATAAATGCCCGATTAATTTTCTATATTGTAGGCTATTTAATAGAATCAAAAAAGTCTTTTTGTTAGACTATAAATGTAAATATAAATTTGAAATTATATGGCACATCTAAATTCTTTGGCGAATCTTCAGCATGAAGGACGACCATTGAAACGTGGTTCAGCTAAGAAGCATAGACGTTTAAGTGTGACTGATGAGGGTTGGCAGGGATGTGTTGAGTTATCTCAAGAGCTAGGAATTTCTGTTTCAGAGATTATAGAATCATTGGGGCGTGGAGAGTTTATTTTAAGTAGACCATTAAAGAAAGCGAATATGTAGACTACTATATAGATAGTCCTATTGTATGTTTGGGGCTTAGAAAAAATGGCACGACCTGGTGGTAATCCAGATTTTGGGAAAAAGTATCGCTTTGATTACGGAAGAGAGGAACCGCTATCAGAGCAGGTAAAGGTGTTGATGCATCCTAAAGTAAAGCAGCAGCTTAAAAATCTGGCTGACCAGAAAAAATGCACGGTGCCAGACATAATTAGAGCTGCGATTGACCAATATTTAGAATTAGAAAACGAACAAACTCTTCACGCTAGTTAGAGAAAATGTGGTGATTACCCCATGTCACCACACCTAACATGAGAGTTAGAGGTAACACGCACCCAAATGCCAAATCCAAATCCAAGCCCTAAAACAAGATTTGCGACCGACAGGAAAGAACCGCTAAGTGAAAAACTAACTCTGCGGATGACTGCTTCTATGTATTCAAAACTGTTACAGCAGGAAGACTATCGAGAGTTTATTAGAGAAGCAATTGACAATGAGTTTAAGCGGCGAGGCCTGGACGCACCTTCTGCATAAGGATGCTGTGGTTGTTATTCGACATTCGAGCGATCGCATCCCCTGGTTGTTATATGGAGCAATCCTGGACTGTAGAAGCCTTGGGGCTGCCGCAGACTAAAAAGTAGTAAGTAATAATTCTGTGGTTTTGGGCTGAGTGAGTGGAATACTTCGAGCCAGACATTAAAAGCAAAGCATCATGTTTGAGATACGCCAAGGCTGAGAAAGAATGTGGCGAAAATGAATTACTGTAGATTTTTACTTTATTCAGAGTGATTTTATTTTTGGGGAAATGACCCATATCTATAAAGATGAAGATTGGGTCACAGTAATTAATTTTGTTCTAGCTTATTACTTTACTTCTTTACACTTATATATTTTGGTATCTTGTGATACTAAAATACTGATTTTGGTATCTTGGTATACAAAAAAGTAGCAACCGTTACAACGTGTCATTCTGTTCTTATTGTAATTTTGATTTTGTAGTGAGGATGTTTTGGGTCGCAGTAGTTAATTTTGTTCTATGATTTTTATCTTTCTACGCACCTCCATCCTCCCTTCATCTAAATAAATTGGAGGTTTACCAAATGTTTAAACGTGGTAATCAGGCTAGCCCTAGTCTGTTATCTTTTTTAGTTCTTGTGGTCGTTTTGGGATGCCTAACTCTTGCTGTTATAGATGATGGCTACCGTAGTGATTTTGCAAGGTTGGCTGAGATTCTAGTGTCTGGATACATCGGTTCTCTCATGCCACGCCTACCTAGTTAATACTACACTCTACCTTGACTTGATGTTTTTTACTATAGATAACTAGTTATTATTTACTGTGGTAAAAAGTTTCAAAAATAGGATAGTAAATAGAGCAAAAGTATTTACAAGGTTTGTTGAGTGAAATTTAGGGAGATTAACAGTGATTATAGGTATAGTGACAGCTTTAATATCTGTAATCACAACTGTTATCCCTCCCCAACTACCAACTACCACTACACCGCGACCTTCGCGGTGTGGACAGCCATTTCATGAAGAAGCACGTCTTCTATATATTGCGATGACACGGGCAATTGACCAACTTATATTAAGCGGCGATCGCTCATCAGAATTTTTCACCCGCATCGAATCTGCATTGGGGAAAGTCTCAACAGCAGTGAGCGGGGGTTGAAGGTAAGCGATCGCATCGATTGAAAGCTCTCATCAGGGCGATAGATGAGTTGATTGGGGAGTTGGAAATTACTCACCCTTGCTTCCTACTAAAACTTGAGATAACGGGTGCGATCGCATTAATTAAGAATATAGACAAAGGAATATCAGAAGCCTTGGGAATATGGAAAACATTACACTATTTTCGTTGATATTCGGAAGGTCTGATACATCCTATTTATGTGCAAGGATATGAAACTACTTCAAGCTATTTTTAGACGTTGCGGTTACGCTAACAGATGATTGTACCAATTGCGTAGATTACAGCCACCATTACAGCCCCTCCTGCGAGGATGCCAGCAATCAAGTTACTTGGAATTAACGCCAATGGAATAGCGATTGCCCCCAACGCAAGAATTAATGCAGCAGGAGGTCCACCTTCATGCAGTAATTGAGGTGCAAACTTCCAAAATTGTTGTAATGGTTTGCCAGTAATGGCAACTGGAGTCAAATCCGTTGTTGGTGAATCGTTATCTTCGGGCAAGATAACAACTTCATTTTCTGAATGCAAATCATCATCAGACACAGAGATGATTTTCCTGCAATCACTCATAAGTATCAGTCTCCTTAAATTAAGTTAGTCTATCTCCACAAGTCGCCAACCTGACTGAGATATCTAAACTGAGATATCTAAATTGTAATGCTTTAAACAGGAAATTTGTAACTATTTTTCCTTGTAAAAATATTTTTTTACGTAACCCAATATAGAGCTTTAATTGGACTTTAAAAGAACAAAGTGAAGAGAATTTTTGTTCATTAATTATGTGGAAAGAGCTTATTTACATAAAATAAACCCTATAAAAGTTAGTCAGGTTGGCGATTTGACTTAATTAAAGGATCATAAGCTCTCTCCTTGTATTTATATTAGCTCAAATATCGCTTAATTGATAAATATAATACACATTTTAAATTAGTTGCTTGTATTACTCTTGATACATATTGTTGAAATTAATGTATTTTACCAAGTCTAGTAAGTAAAAAGCGAATAGTAGACTTGTCGCTGTTGGGAAACCGAAAATAGTTCAAACCTTGGCACTATATACTTTTTGGCGATTACAGCACTAATTAATTAAAATGTTTGCCACCACTAGGTTACAACGATTATTTAGTTTCTTTGGTGATAACGAAGAGTGTTAGCAGCTTTCCACCCTAGAAGTAAGAGTAAATTTTGTTTCCAGTGACATTTCTTGATATCACGCCTTATACTTACGTGTTTATTCCGAGTCATGTATCAAGTAAAGATGTTTTCCTATTCGTTTATAGGTCAAATTTAGGCTTCTATTAGTCCATATAGACCAGAAAATATTCTTTTCCTATATAAAATAACTGATTCAATACCTAGTAATATTACGTTAAACATCATGTATAAGATTAAATGTATAATTAAGAACAACTACCAACGACTATTTTAAATTTTCAGTATAAAAATGATATGTCAAGAACAACTTATAAGCTCTCTTCAGAGGGATTAAAGAAAGTTGAAAAGAATAGAATATTCAAAGGATGGGGAAGAACATCCAAGGAATGGTGTGATTTAGGCATGAGTTCAGAATCAACATTAAAACGATTTTTAAAGGGAGAATCAATTTCTGCCCAACATTTTAAGAATTTGTGCAATGCTGTAGGCATTGAAGAATGGCAAAAACTGGTTGACTGGGATGATGTAGACAGCACCAAAGTTGTCCCAGAGACACAAAAATCTCTAATAACAAAAAACATAACAAGCAATAATTCGACTTCAGACGAAAACTCTTCATCAAAGTATGGGCTTGCCGTTACCGGAGTCTTTAGCGCAGACAAAAAGCTCGAAATTGAGACGGCATTAGAAGCCGTTAGGAACTTGCTACTAAGCTGTCACATCGTGATGAAGCCACAAAAAGATGATTAATTGTCATCTAATGATGAATTTCAAGACTTAACTAAATACTTAGCTATATGGTTATTAATGTTGCTTGCAATACAATTAATCAACCCTAATAATACTTATTGCTTTGTAATATTAATAGCGACTAGATAATTGCTTTATCAGATCTACGCTTCAGAGAGAGTAGGTTTAGTTCAGATACAGTTCACAACTATTTTGGTTAGTTTTAGGTCAGCAATAGTTTCTTACCAATTACGATGTTTGTAGACTAGCTGTCACTATCATTCCGAAGCTTTAAAAATTCGGCACTTTCGCTTGTGCATGATTGTTGCGATCGCTCATTTAATGTTCAAGAAAATAATGCTTGTCCGCAAAAAATAATAGGGATGAGGTTTTACATTTGCGTATTGATGCGATAAGCCGGAGGCAATACGGCTCCGCGTATCGCACCCAGATTGAACCGTCCTGCTCCCCAGCTCACGCACAACCCGAACACCAACTCCAAACCCCTGGGCAGACCTCCGGGGCGATGACCTATGCCCCAAGCCCCTGGAGGCTGCCTTGAGAAAAAGCGATCTGTCTATTCCCCTCAAAAATTCACAAGGGCAGTTTTTCGATTCGCTTTACCTGTATCACTAACTCGCCCCCTAGAACCTCTATCACATTCTTTACTACTCTGTGCTTGGTATCTTCTGGGCTTTTTAACACTTTACGCATGAGAGATCCATATTTTTTGATGGCATCCTCTTCAGAAATGCCCGGACATTCATGTTTTCCGTACTCTTTGGCGAGGTCGGAAATGTTCCAGTTTTTCTCATGAAGTAGTTGTTGTAGGGCATTCATGCTGTATTTAAGCATAACGGTGCTATTTAATTTTAGTCCGAGTTTTGTCTACCACATGAGCTAACTAGCTGCCCACATTAGCTCAAAGTGCCATTAACATGGGGACGGAAAGTTAAATTAATCCTTTCACCAACTGGCTTGGAAGTCTTTGGTACTTGGTGAACCCAGTTTGACTGACATCCCGGTCGCATTAGCAATAAACTGCCATGTTCCAGCCAAAAATCCGTGGATTCCCCGCCGCTATTTGGCTTTAGCTGAAATTTACGAGTAGCACCAAGGGTAAGGGAAGCGATCGCTGGTCTTGTTCCCATACTCGGTTCGTTATCGTTATGCCAACCAATTGAGTCCCGACCGTCGCGGTAGCGGTTGCAGATCACGATGTTGAAGCGGTAGTTTGTAGTGGATTGGATGCGTATTTGTAAATCTTGCAATTGTTCCGTCCAGGGTAAAGGTTCCAGTAATACCGATTTCGAGTAAAGGTAACTACATCCCGTATCACCATACATACATTCGAGCCTGGGGATAGGTATTGATTTACCCATAATTTTGATATTGTTCTGCCGCCAATCTAAGGTTTGACAATGGTCGTACAATTCGTTAGCTTCAGCTTTTGTGAGGAAATCGGGTATGTACTCCACAGGCGGTGGATTGTCTTCGAGGTTGAATAGGGTTAGTTGTTGCATTGGGTGTAGTGGTTGAAGGAAAGGTGGGGAGTTTAATAACTCCCCTGGTGCTGTTAATCCCAGCAATTAAAATCTCTATCTCTTGGTATATAAGGCTCATGAGGTGGATTACCCTCAAAAATTGTCATTCCAGTGTTTGACAGGCATTTTTGAAATGTCTTTGCGTTTTCTGGTGACAAAAAAGTATTTGATAGTTCAATCCATTCTTTATTGGTCTTGACAGAACCATACCCGTCGCAAAGACAATGTATCTCGTAAAATTTTCTTAGTTCCATTATTTCCATGTTCTTGTGGTCATAAGCTTTTTTGAGATAGGCTAGTGCAAGGCCTAGATCCTCTGTAAATTTTTGGTCTAGATTCTCGCCATCAGCTTCATCTATTAGGCTTTTTAATTTTTGGATTAAGTTATCTAGTTTTTCTAGAATTTCTTGCATATACATAAATTTTGCTCCTTGATAATGTAGAAGCCCTCGCTTATGGCTGTGGGCTTAATGCCAGTTATTGACTCTAAAAAAGTGATAATTGTTTGTATTTAATTTCTCTGAGATGTTCTCTCTCTATCCATTCAAATGCTAGTTGTAGATGAAATATTGATTCCCTCCATTCCTTTATTGGTTTTGTTTGTAGCTTGTTTTGAAGGAGAGCGTATTTGTTAATTTCATCTGCAAAAATAATCATGTGTGAGTAACAGTCAAAGGCTAATTCGTGCATTTTTTGGCTAATTCTTCTCTTTATTTGGGTTGGCGAAGTTTTCCAAAAAATTGAGTTTTTAACTCTGTCGTATTCCTCAGAAAGGTTAATTGCTGTTTCTAGGTGTGAGCGTGCGATCGCTAGTTCTGGAATTATGGTCAACTTTTTCAAAGCCACATATAGGGCACAATGGGCGGCTTGCATAGTTCTTGCTTGTGGGGTCTAGCTAAAGACAAAGACCCCAGTTACATTTAATGGCGGCTAAATACGTGCAGTTTTAAAATTGGGGCAGTTTAAGAAGACTTGCCCCAGGTCTTTTGTATTAACTGTTGGTTTCAGTAGCAGCTGGTAAAGCTATCGAACTGGTTTGGTTAAGCAGTGCCAGAATTTCACGCTGGCTCATACCGTCAACACAAACAGAACTCGCTTCCAAGTCCATGTCAAATAGCATTTCCATATCTTTGGGGTTTTGAATTATTTTTACGGTGTTGTCCAAGATTGCTTCTTCTTCTGGCTTGCACTCGCGCCATGACCAGTCAATTACGTACCAACTGGCAGACTCGGTGTTACCATCTTCATTGGTGATAGCTGCGGATTTTTTGATGAACTTGGGACACCAGACCAACTCGCGGGGGTCGTAACCTTGGGATTGTGCGATCGCAACTTGGCAACCAAAGTTTTTTAATGAACCACTGCGACCACTGCGGCTATTCTTGATTAGTGTGTAATAAACAATCCCCATTGGTACTTCACCAGCAACAGGGGTAAACCAAACTTGCCCCTGGGCGATACGTCCACCCATGTACTCAGAAACGCGCCGCGAGAAATGAACAACTAGGAACTCTAGCCTAGAACCGTAATCAGTCTCGCCTACCATCCATTTACCTTCCTTGCAATCATTGCGGCAGAAAACCGCCATTTCGGGAATGATTAAGCCTTCGTTTTTGGGTGTAGATTCTTCAAAGAACTTATTACGAGCCATGATTATTTCCTAATTCAAAAAAGCGAGCGAGGAGTGGGTGGGGGCAGCGACCGGAGGGGTTTCCCCTTCAGGACGCAACCCCACCCCGACGAGTGAGCAATCGTTGTGTTCGAGATTGACTCAAAGCTGATGTTTAGAAGTGTTCAAAAACTGTTGGTTCAGGAGTGAAACCGATTTCTATCTGGTAATCTCTATCGTGGTAGCCCAGCATATACCACTCACTCTCTTGATGTTGGGGCGGTAGGTTGAACAAGCGATCGGTTTCGCCTTTCTCAAATAAATAGAGTATTAGGCGATCCTTGTCTTCTTCAATTGCCGCAATTTCGTGGTCGATGTCTGCAACTGTGTTAATTGTGTTGTACATTTGATTTACCTCATGTGTTTGGGGTAGCTGCCGTTTTCTCTTGGTCGGAGGGGCGGCAGTTTTTAAAAGTCAGACAGTTTAACGACTTATCTAGGTCGAAATTAACTAACTAATTTTTCGTTTAAATTCTCCCCAATCTTCCGGGAAAAACTCTAATTCTTGCTCCCACTGTTCATCACCCATCCAGTCATTTTGCTGTGGCTGATAGCTTTTAATTACTTGTTTCCAATTAAACGCATATTCCAGTGAACTAAATGCATTAAAAAACTCTCGCATCACTGCTTGAATGTGATGACATTGCAGATGTATTTTTGATTCTATGCTTCTTGTTTGATGGTCGTAAATTTCAGTAACGCAGAGCTTAGAACCATCTAATAAATTAATTTGACCTAATGCTTTTAATAGTTGTGGTGCTTCCTTTTCCATCCGGTTTTTCAAACACTTAAACTTCATGCAACTGCAAGTTAAACCATCAGGATGAGCAGTTACTACGTGCTTTTCTTTGGGATTTTGATAGGAATCTACCAAGAATAATCTTTCACTTTTACGAATTACATTCAAACCGACAGACTTGACAAAAGTTTGCTCCATTATGTGCAGAGCAATCTTCAAGGGAGAAATAATTGTAGAGAGTCCCTTGAAAATTTGAATACCTTTGTAACCCCGCTTAATTACCACGCGGACACCTACCGCCCAGCCTTCGATAATCATGCGTGAGCTAATGAATTGGTTCAGACTTCCTGATGTCTTTCCAAGTGCAACCAAGCATTTCCAAACTGTGTTTTTATTGATGGTTTGGCTGGCCAATGCTGAACTAATATCGTACATCTTATTTCCTCAACCCTAACTATAATATAGCATAACTGTGCTAAAAATAGGTACATTCATGCTAAAATATAGAAAAGTTTATAAAACCTCTATGCAGATAGCTTTTACTGGATCACGCAACCTGACCAAAGAGCAGGAATGCGAGATATACAAGGATTTCGACTATTTCATCAGCAACCACAATGCACAATGGCACGTAGGCGATGCACCAGGGCTTGATGATTTCGTGCGGCGGGCTGCGGGCTACTACAACAAAACCCTTACTGTGTATGAGGTGCAAGGGAAACAACGCTGGCACTTTGCAGAGCGTTCTAAACGGATGGTAGATGCGATCGCTAATCTTCCCGACCCCTGGCTTTATGCCTTCCCAAATAAGCTTTGTCCCGATGGATGCAAGCCTTGTAAAAACCCTAATGGTAAAGGTTCCGGCACTTGGCTCACAATTGCCTATGCCAAATATCGGGGCTTGCAGATATATATATTTCCGCAATTCAAAACAAGGTATGGTGATACAAGCTGGATGCCTGATTGGTTGAAAGAGCCAGACCACCAACAACTCAGCTTGTTTTAAGAATTGTAAAGATATTGTAAACATGACAGAAAAGCCAACATTTTATAGCACAGTTATGCTATTATATAAGAGTGGAAGAAACGGAACGACGTAAGCCCGGAGGCAATGAACTGGTATCGCGGGAACCAGGGAAACGACAGGGAGCGAGGGAAGTGAAACCACCAGATAAGAGATACCTACCCGCGAAGGTAAACCTCTTTTCTGTCAATAATCCAGCAGCGATCGCTTCAAGTATCAGTCTAAACCCTTTGATCGCAGATTCAATCGTAAGTCGAGATGTCGTGGCTAAACTGATTCTTCCGCTCGCTGTCTACCTATTTTTTCTATTAACAAATAAAAATCAAAACCCAAAATCTAAACCCAAAAACCAAAACACCCACACCAACCAACCCTCTTTGTTTGGCAGTCTTTGGTTTTGCCCGCGCTTCGCGCGGGCGAGTGTTAATCCGGAGTGATCTTATTTTAAAGGCCCTAAGCCCCGACGCTCTGAGGCCCTCTAGAGTAAAAGTTTTGTACACAATTTGTCTTAAATTTTTGGAAAACTTCTCAAGGCCTCAGATGCGATCGGGGATTGGGCCTCGCCCGATGCTGAGTGTGCGGAATCTGGCTATCGGGTAAAGCGACTTATAAGTGCGAGCGACCAGGAGGGGGGAAGGGTAAGCGAGTAAACTCTGCCACACAACCAGATGACCCCCCGCCGCCCGAGCGAGCAATTGAACGCTTGCATCCCAGTCAACCAACTATCTGTGCGGAAACTGGCTACGACACCCAGCCCGATGACCATGCGAGCGAGGGATAGTGGGGATGCAGCCCCACACAGACCGAGCGAGCGATAAGCCGGAGGCTTGACGCTGCGCGTATCGCACCCCCTAATCCGGGAACCCTGGTAAAAGTTGCGTTTACCAACCCGAATGAAATTACTCGACCTTTTCAAACCCAAACCCACCAAGCCGACCATCTCTAGCTACGGTCAACCCAGCATTGAGCCAGAGCAGGTTCAATCATTGATGGAATGGTTCTTTGCCAGCCTTATGGCAGCCGAATACTTTGGTAAATCTCATCTGTTTTGGTACAACAGTGCGAAGCCAGACCAAAAGTTAGAACAAGCACTTAAGAAAGTTATCCACCGTGATGAGCCAATTTTTCTTTATAGATGCAGTGACAGGACAATGCCTGTATCTGAAGGATACTACTGGCGAATGGTGCCGGAACACCCATCCATGCGGGTTTATCAGCTTGAGGTTAAGGAGTGATTGACATGGCGATCGCTCACAGCAGTAGGGGTAAATATAAACTGATCATAAAATTTGAGCTTTATGTCAAGAATCTTCCTTTCCATGTCAATGAAGCTTTTTTTGGCAGCTTCAGAAGTTAGCATTTCTCGTAAACGTGCCCCTAACCTACCCGAATGAGTTGCTGAAGCAAGCGAAGCCTCTGCCATAGTTTCCCTAGAATCATGGCAGAAATGAGGGTAGTAAAAACGCGATCGCTTATCTCCATGCACACTAAAATATTTGGACATTCTTCTCCAGAATTCACCATACTCAACTGAAACTAGTACTTCACCCCAAAAACGCAGCATGGTTAATATCTTTACATCGCATAGTTCACTACTTTCAAATCCACAAACAAGCGCTAGGGTTTTCTTAATTGTTTGATTCGTTGCATCTGAAGGACGGGATTTCACGATATCTAATTTTGTCGCTCCAAGCAACATTAAATCATAAGCCAAATCTTCCCTATGTGAAGGAGTATTACCATTACAGTCAGGGTACTCTTCTCGCAATATTTGGCGAGCTATCTTTATAGATTCTAAGTCTGTAAGAGAGTCAATCGCTATATCATAAACTGTAGTTAAAATAAGTGACAAAAAACGCCTTTGAATCAGAATTTCTAGAAATTCTGATTGAGAGATTGATTCAATATTTTTCAAAACACGATGACTCTTAAATTTTAGAATCAATTCATCTTCAATCTTATCTAATTCAATCATATTATTTATATCCTTATATGTTTTTGTTGATTTCGTTAAATTTTGGAGCCATAATACTTATTTCAGTACGCCAATTATTGATATCATTAAATTCTTGTCCAATATTCCATAGCGTTTCGATTTCTATAGAGATAGCTTTGCCCAAAATTGATTTTTTAGATTGAACTTCAATCTGAGGAGATTTTATAGCAAGCTGTCCATGAAAGAAAACACTAACAAAAAAACGTTCATCTGCACTATACACTGAAATTGAAGGTAGCGAATTGTATAACCTGACCTTCAAAGACTGTTTACTTTTATCATCGAGCCTTCGTGCAATACTACTCAATGTGTCAAGACACTGCTCTATTCCCGATCTAACTTGATTCTCATCACGAGAACTCTTCAATGACTTACTTCGTAATGTTGAAATACCAGAGTGTGGATACAACATCAAAATTCTCACATTAGATTCTTTATTGAGGGCAGTCACTAATGCATCAGTTAAAAAGTCAAGATTTGGAATAAATGTATTTAGTATAATTATTTCTTCAGCATTGCTGATATATTCCTTAAAGGAGTCAGAATATAAACTCTTATGTACCGCTACTATCCCAGCATCGTGAGTATTTTGTAGTGCCCCAAATATGGCTTTTATATCAATTTCATATAAACGCTGTTCAATTCTTGTTAGTTGTTCAATTCTTGTATCTGGATGACTTAGCTTACGAACTAACTCATCACTCAGTATATCCGACAAAAACTCAGTATCACTTTTATACCGGATAGCTTCAATGCGTCGGTACGCTATGTATGATACAACAAATAAAAGTAAAACTGGAATCAGATTTGTAATGATATTTTGTAAGAAGTCTGTTATTGGATTGTTTTTGTCTAGTATTGAAGGAATCGAGAAGTAGGCTGCTGTAAAAAGTAATAACGCGACAATCGCTATGACAAATATGAACCAGTCTAGTGCTGCTAAGAGATCCTTGATTCTTTGTGAACCCTGTGACTTGTTGACCATGGTACTGATCGCACCTTAAATTAATATACTTGAGATTATCCTCTAACTTTATTGTCTAGCCGCTAAAATTTTGGGAATTATACAGAAACGTGGTGGTCTAAAAATGATTCAGTGGCAATTTCTTACTGATATCACTCATCAATCACAAATGAATTGCACACCTGTTCATCTGCGAATACTGGGCACTCGCTGGTTCATTAAGCCACCATGCCCAAAACCAAGAAGTACGTAAGCACGCACCCAATGTGGATACTTCATGTCGTCACCCTTGCTACCCCGTTGCAGTAATCGCACTCGGTGTAAGGCTATCATCAGTAAATAACTACCTTGCCCGTGGAATGTGCCATGATTAAACCCAGAGTGAGGAAGAAGATACCAGAGTGCGATCGCTGCCAATTTTACTCTCATGACCCCCACTTGGTTTGTGCTGTTCACCCATCGGGACCAGGTGGTGACAGCTGCTTGGATTTCCGGGAAGACCCCAGCGCAGAAGTTGAGGAACTGTGGGAACCCCAAGGGGCTAGATATATTGATGACGAATTGGTAATTGAACGCACGTACTACAACGGCGAGGAAATTAGGCAACCACCACAACAGTGGAGCCAAGAGCAACAGTTGTGGCTACTTGATAACCATCCCCTATTCACAGGTAAGTGTCCCCAGTGTGGTGCTGCAATGAACCGAGACTACACAGCACGGGTGCATTGGGACTGTGATTGTGGTTGGATGGACGATTCGGTGTAGGGCGATCGCTCTTTATCCCTGTTTGGTGATATTTGACGGGGATGATAATGGATAGCCGTTTAACTCAATTCCGGAATTTTCGGAGCTAGTCGCGTATGCACGCGCGATCGCTTTATTAAGAACTGAGAATTAAGAATGATTTTTAGAAGGTTGTTCCCATATACTTAGTTTTGAATTACCTAGTTGTATTTGTTGCAAGTAGCTATCTTGACTTCATGAACCCAAACCCCAAAACTTCTCAGAAGTCTCAAACAAGCAGCAAAGTTGCCATTCAACCATCTTCGCCGAATGGGCGACTACCAACAACAAGGATGCTTTTGAAGAAGATTTGGGAACCAGTGGATGAGATAGGCAAAGCTGTTCTAGGTGATTTATGGAGAACTTTTTACCTTAGCTTACAGGATGCTGTTGCCCTGGCTCTTCTCCTGAAAATTCCAGACGCTTTAGGAGCGTTGATTATTGGTGAAAATTTCTCCAGCTTGAAAGTATGTTTAAAATACGATTTACTCAATCCGACTCGGTTCGCCTGTTCTGTTATTGTTTTGTCTAACTATCTGCTTTGGATATTAATGGCTGCTCGAATCTTGGGTCGATTTTGGGTCGATTTGAGAAATCTTAAGAAACACTGAGGGTGTTACAGGGTATGACTCAAATCAACCACAAGCAAATTAGTTTGTATGACGAAGCGAGGTTAGGATTAACTTCGCTGTTAAAGCAAGGTGCTGTGGTCTTTGGTGGCTTGATGCTTGTGCTGCTGCTTACAGGAGGCAATCCACCGGGGTGGGTTATAACCTTTAGTTTGTTAGCAGGGATTGTATTTGTTGCTTGGAGGGAGAAGGAAAGGCTTACGGACTCGAAACAGTTATTGGAAATTCTCAAAAAAGATAATTTTAACTTAAACAATATTGACTTGCGTAGTGCCGACCTGCGTGGTGCCAATCTGGGTGATGCCGACCTGCGTGGTTCCAACCTGAGTGGTGTCAATTTGCGTGATGCCTACCTGAGTGGTGCCAACCTAAGTGATGCCAACCTGTTTGGTGCCAATTTGCGTAATGCCTACCTGTTTGGTACCAACCTGCGTGGTACCAACCTGCGTGATGCCGAGCTGGGGGGTGCCGAGCTGGGGGGTGCAACAATTGATGAGAAAACAGAGATTGATAACAGATGGCGTCTAGTATGGGAGATTATCAATCACCCAATTAATAATCGAGACCTGCATGATGCAGAACTGTTTGATGCCAACCTACGTGATAGCAAACTGCGTGGTGCTAACCTGCGTGGTGCCAACCTGCATGATGCAGACCTGTTTAGTGCCAACCTGAGTGGTGTCAACTTGAGTGGTTCCAACCTGCGTAATGCCAACCTGTTTGGTACCAACCTGCTTAATGCCAGCCTGCGTAATGCCAACCTGCGTGGTGCCGACCTACGCGGTTCCAACCTGGGGGATGCCGACCTGCGTGGTGCTAACCTGCGTGGTGCAAAAATTGATGAGAAAACAGAGATTGATCGCAGATGGCGTCTAGTATGGGAGATTATCAATCACCCAATTGATTCTCAAAACCTACATGGTGTCAATTTGCGTGATGCCAACCTGCGTGGTGCTAGCCTGGATCTTGCCAACCTGCGTGGTGCTAGCCTGGATCTTGCCAACCTGAGTGGTGCCAACCTGTTTCGTGCCAACCTGAGTGGTGCCAACCTGCGTGGTTCCAATCTGCGTGGTGGCAAGCTGCGTGGTGCCAACCTGTTTGGTGTCAACCTGCGTGGTGCCGACCTGCGTGATGCCGACCTGTGTGGTGCCGACCTGCGTGGTGCCGACCTGCGTGGTGCCTACCTGGGGGGTGCCTACCTGGGGGGTGCCAAAGTGAAAGAAGCTAGATTCGGAAGTAACCAAGGAATTTCAGAGCAAATGAAGCTTGACCTAATTCAACGAGGAGCAATTTTTGATGATTTTCCTGGCGACCCCTTAAAAATTCTAGCTCGTGCTTAAAACACGCTTGTTCGCACTAAATCAACCCCAAATCGTAAGTCGCTAATTTCCTTCTGCACCTTCTGCCTGTTGTCATCATAAATCATCAACGTCCTGGGGTCAGCGTGTCTGCTTAACTTCTACACCGCACCTTTTATTCCCATCCGTAACATCCAACGCCGCCGTAGTTCATCTGTGGCATATCCGGGTTGTGTCGGTTCGCGGACTAATTGAAAAAAATTTAACGGAGCTATAGGGGTTCTGGCTCTTCATGTCGCGCACTAAATGAAAAAATGTCGCGGACTAGATGAAAATTTCCTACCAAAATCGCGGACTAAGTGAAATTTTCCGCTCAATTCACAATAAAAGTCGCAAAAATCATATAGGATAAGGCTTTGGTGTAATAATTTTGTAGAATGTTCGCGCCGTTTACTACGAAAAAATCAGGGTTACACAAACATAATTTTCAATTAGTCCGCGAATATTTTCAAGTAGTCTGCGACAATTTTCACTTTGTCCGCGAACCGACAGGTTGATTCGCTTTTGGGTGTGGGTTATTGGCATTGTAAGCTATCTACACCAGTCTCTATACATGGTGTAGAAATGCCTTCAACTGAACGGGAATCAATCAACTTTAAACTCCCCAAATCCTTAACAGCAGAGTTGCGTAAAGCTGCCAAGGAACGCAAAACCACCGCCACCGAATTGGTAATCCAAGGCTTGCACCACATCTTGGGGGATGTACCCGGTGTAGAAGCGAGTGTAGAAGTCCGTCTTGCCCAACTGGAAGAAGAGTTTTTCCGTTTCAAGGAAAGCATTGGGTCAAGTACTAATTCCCAACAAAAAGCCAGGTTAACTTCAGTGGAAGCCAAACTGGAAGAATTAACCAACCGACTTGCACGGTTTGAAGGGGCATTGATGCAGCTGCGATCGAGTGTAAATGCAGGGCGTACTGGTTCTAGAGGGTCATCGCGTCGTTATTCACCTTACCAGTACAACTCCCAACCACCTCAACTCGAACCCCTGGATGAAGAGAAATTGGCAATGCGCCTCAGTACAAATGTTTCCACATTGCAAGACAGACGCTCAACTATGGGCAAAGAAGAATTTGAGAAATGGTGTAGTGAGCGTGACCCCAGTAAACGTAAGTGGAGATATAGCTCTGATGGTCTGTACCATCCAATTAAATAAAATGTCCCCCCAGTAGGGTTTAATGGGGATGGATTCAACATAAGAATAACCAATGTTGAATGCTTCGACCCTCACTAATACCGAACTCATTGACCTCTGGCTGCACGGTAAAAGTGCCAATACCGTTGATGGGTATCGTCGCTATGCCACACGATTTTTTACCTCGGTTGGTAATAAACCCCTGGGGGAAGTCACTCTCATGGAATTTCAGCTGTGGCAGATGAGTTTAAAGAGTTCTGACAACAGCCAGAGGGTGGCTATTGGTGCAATTAAAAGTCTGTTTTCCTTCGCTAAACAGTTGGGGGTGGTATCGGCTAACTTGGGAGTGTTGGTTAAATCACCCAAGGCAAAAAACAGATTGGCAGAACGAATTTTAACTCAAGAGGAAGTACATTTACTGATAGATTCCACTACAAATGGACGCGATCGCACTCTGGTTCGCCTACTTTATTTTGCAGGTTTACGGGTATCGGAATTATGCGACCTCAAATGGCGTGACCTCAAAGCTAGAGGCGACGGCGGACAAATTACCGTGTTTGGTAAGGGTGATAAAACCAGGACTGTGTTGGTGGGGAAAGGGGTATGGCGAGATATTCAAGAGTTAAAGGATAATGCTAAAAAAGATGACCCGGTGTTTGTTTCTGCTAAGGGCGGTCATCTGTGTAGAAGTATGGTTTTTCATATAGTCAAGAATGCAGCCAAACGAGCAGGGCTGGAAGGTAATGTTAGCCCCCACTGGTTAAGGCATTCTCACGCATCCCATAGTTTAGATAGAGGTGCGCCGATACATTTGTTGCAAAAGACTTTGGGTCATAGTTCGGTGGCGATTACTGAAATGTACCTCCACGCCAGACCTACTGATAGTAGTGGGTTGTATTTGCCAGATGATGAGTGATGAGTTTTCTGGGGCGATGCTCCCATAAGGGGTCCCGCTACGTGATCGCTTGGGACACCGAGAAGCACCGCGTGTAAATCTCGAATGAAGACAGTTTGTTATTTAGCACTCAACTCAAAAGCAGGTAAAGAAGGGTCGAGGACTTTTCGCGCACTTTCAACTCCCGCAACAGGTAACAAATTGGGATCGAGCAAACCAATCTGAACTAGTACACTCGCCTGGTCCCAATAAATATGTTCGTGTGCAACCTTGCAGGAGCGAAACTGAACGATCACCACCAAAGGCACTTCAACAGACTTACCCGTCGGTTTAATACCGGGTAACATCCAGTCCATCTCAATTGTGTGAGTAAACTTAAATACCATCTCATCGACAACTTGGTTATTGCCAACGGTACGCGATACAGGAATAATTTCCGTATCCGGTGGCATTTTCGGGATAAAGTGTTCGCTGTAGAATTTTTTCAACGCTTCATATCCGACACCACCAGTTAAGGTTGGAACATGATTGACATAAGCGTTTTCAACCATCGTCGCCAGGGTTTGAGAGGTATTTTTAGTCTTAAACTCATGACGTAGGTGTTCTTCCCAAAGTGCAGTCATCTCTTGCTGAGAGTCGGAGGGTTTTATTTGCGGCACAGTCATTTTTTACTCATAACAATCGGAATCCTCTTAAATATGATATTTGAATTGGGAAGCTGACTGTGATCGATCACATTACTCGAAGTGCAAACTAAAAAACCCCTAGTAATTTAAATATCGCAGTCGTCTAATCAAGTGCCTGAGTTAACTTATTCCCTGCCCTAGCAATTTGAAGCGTGAGCGCAGTGGCTCAAGAAAGAGCGATCGCTTCCCACCATCCCTCAGAAGGTAAAATCAATTAAGCCCCCAAACTGACACCCCAATGCTGCTGAACTCATATCCAGATAATTGGACAGAAATTGCCACTGCAATCAAGCAAGAAGCCAAGTGGCATTGTCAAAAATGTGGGATGAAGTGCATAGCCCCAGGTGAAAAAACATCACACCTGTCCCGTTCCGAGCGGATGGTGTACACCTTGCAAGTCCACCACTGGAACCGCAACCCATCTGATAATAGAAGAGAGAATTTGGTGGCTCTGTGCAGTGGCTGCCATCTTTCGTACCACCAGGGGGGTAGGTCTAACGTTTCGCCAGGACAGTTGTCTTTGTGGTGAGAGTTTTAAGTCTACTTCTACGTATTATTCACATATAGTTAAATAACTGTTTATACTTGTTCATTTGCATACAATACAATTCTTTTTCAGGTAAGTTCCAGTTCAAGCACAGGGAAACCGTTGATATACAATATTTTTTCTTGTACCAAATCTATACTTTCTAGTATTAGTAATGTATCGCATTCAAATGAAAATTATATATTGAGGGTATTGTATTTTGGGGTTAGATAAAAAGGCTAAAAGACCCAAGCGTGAAACTAATTTATTTAAATATTTTAATCAAATCAAAAAATACCTTTGTAGTCTAAAAGGCTTAGATAGCAACAGCTTTAAATATTACACTGTTACTTATCAACCTCGTTTATATCTCGCTTTATTGATACTAAATCTGCCTTAAATTGCCACAAAAATTTATTTTGTTTTTAGAGTATATTACAGATATTTCTAAGTAGACATTAGTAATATTTTTCATATAAAATTATCTAAAATATAACGAATGCGATTACAGGTGCGTTAAATGCAAGAAACAAAACATGAATTATTCGGACGCAAAAATTATACCAACCAGTACAAAAAGGTCGAACCTTTTAGGAGCGGAAGTGAGCGATAGTAATGCGCTCGTCGATTTGGAGAGGCACGGTAATTATACTGCTTCAGGTAACTCCACTGTGTCTACAGTGTTTTCAGCTTTTTGGTTTCCGTCAAATGAATCAGCAATTAACCGCAGGGCTTCAACTTTTTCCTCTGGAGGTGCTTGAGCAATCAGTTTCCTCAAGCTCGTATTTGGACTAATGCCGAGTAGTTCAGACACATACCACATTCTTGCTTCATGCGGTACTACTAAAAGCAAAGCAATCAGCTTGGCTGCTCCCATATCCGCTTTCCCGTGACGAAACCGAGACAGCATTACCCGCGAAACACCGGCTGCTTCTGATATTTCTGTCACACCCAAATTAAAACGGTTCATCATCTCATCGAACAACCGCCAATGCATATCAAACTCTGCTTTTGATACAAAACTTTGCATCTGATTTACTGTATCTTATCCTATACAGTGTATACTAATCTGTACTTAAGTAAATGACAATAAATGTATGAATAAATTAATCCTAGCAGACAATAGCTGCAAATGCCTTATGAGCGTGAGTGGGCAATCAGCAGCAGGACTCATGTAAATAGTAAGCGGCAGTAAACAACAATAAATAACTAACGTTTGCGTAGTACGGGCTGTAACTATGGCAGTTTTTGTATGCAAAAATTTTGCCCCTGTCTGGGGGGAGAGGGGCAGTAAGTTAACAAAATTATGTAGGTATTATGTAGGTGCATTATGACGCAAAACAGTACAAAAATTCAAGGTAAATTTTACCCGCTTACTCCAGAGCTGGCTCATAAGCTGCGAGAAGCCAAGCTGACCGCCGCAGAATGGAGATTTTGGGCTTACTTAGTGGAGATTGACCCATACGGCGATCGCTATCACGACCTCGACCCGGTGACCATACAAACAGAATGTGAAATCAGTAAACCGACTTACTACCGAGCTAAAGCCAAATTCCAAGAACTTGAAATATTTGACTTTCAAGAAGAAAAAGTCAGTTTCAGAAATTTAACTGGAGTCTCAAAAATGAGACTGGAGTCTCAAAAACGAGACTCAAAGTCTCAAAAACGAGACTCAAAGTCTCAAAAACGAGACTCAAAGTCTCAAAAACGAGAAAAATCAGCTTCAAAACCCGCTTCAGGTAAGGATTACAGCACTCCTCAGAAAGATCAGACTTATTCAGACTTTAAAGACTCTCTCTCAGAAGAGGAGCGAGCGAATTTTTTAGAATTTTGCAAGGAGAAGACAAAGAATCTCAGCCAGGAAGTGAATGACATTGAGGCGTGGTTAGCCCACAAGAACAAAGCCGGAAGAAATAGGTGGGAGGTTTATTACGAAAAATTTGTGTCGGCTTCCCAGCAAAAGAAAAATCAGTCAGAGCAGGAGAAAAAACAATTAGATAAGAGAGAACGTGCTAGGAGGGAATTTGCAGAGTGGCAGCAAGAATTGGAAGAACGGCGGTTGCGTGGTGAAAGGGCTGGTAAACTCTCCCAAGCCCAAAAGCAATCATCTGGAGGTAAAACATGACAGACAACTTACCTCCACAAAACGTCGAAGCTGAAGAAGCTATCTTGGGCGGGATAATGCTTGACCCACAAGCCATTAGTCGAATTAGCTCACGCCTAGTACCAGAAGCTTTTTATATCAGTTCCCATAAAGATATTTACCAATCAACGCTGCGCCTACACCAACAAGGTAAACCCACAGATTTACTTACAGTCACCAGTTGGTTGACTGACTACGATTTGCTTGCCCGGATTGGTGGTAGAAACAAGCTTGCATCTCTGGTAGACCGCACTGTTTCCGCAGTTAACATCGATGCTTTAGCAGAATTGGTTATGGACAAATATCTGCGGCGGCAGTTGATTGGTGTGGGTAATGAAATTGTGCAACTTGGTTATCAGCAAGAAGCTGAACTGCCAGCCATTTTAGACCGTTCGGAGCAGAAACTATATCAGGTTTCCAACCAAAAATTTTCTACCAACACCGAACATAACAGTACAATCACTGCTGAGGCATATAGTGATTTAGAAAATATTAGCCCCATTTACCCAACTGGATTTTATGACCTAGATGAGTTAATCGTTGGGTTTGAAGGTGGGACATTAACTTTGGTTGCTGGTAGACCATCAATGGGCAAGTCAGCTTGCGCCATGAATTTGGCATTGCAGATGATGTTACTTCACCAGTTACCTGTGGCTGTCTTTTCCCTAGAGATGACTAAAAAGCAGTTGGAGTATAGGTTGTGGAGTTTAATTAGCAATTTTGGACAGCACAAGGATTTTAACTTCACTCCCATAAGATGCGATCGCATCCGTAGACATCGAGCCGGACTAGAACCTTTAGATAGCTGGGAATTTGAAAACCTAGCAAAAATTGTTGGTATTGCTTCAGAACTGCCATTGTACATCAATGATGACCGGGGTATTACCGTGTCTGGAATTGCTTCTGAATGCCGCCAAATTTTAGCTCGCGAGGGCAAATTAGGGCTGGTGGTAGTAGATTACCTGCAATTGATGGCATCCGACACTGGAGGCAATCGTAGCTACGAATTAGGGGATGTTGCCAGGGGACTCTACAAAATGGCTGGCGATTTGGATGTTCCGGTGCTGGCATTATCCCAAATTTCCAGGGCTGTGGAAAGCAGACAACAAAAGCGTCCAATGATGAGCGACCTGAGTCAGTCGGGAATCCTAGAAATGGTTGCAGATAACGTCATTTTGGCTTACCGGGATGAGTACTACAACCCAGACACCGTTGACCGGGGATTGTTAGAGCTAATTGTGGCTAAGGCACGACATGGTGCTACTGGCACAGCCTCGGTACTTTTCGATAAGTCCTACGGAATTATCAAAAACTTGCAGCGATGAGATGAACCCAGATCCTTTTGATGCCTCAAAGAGTGGTTTAGAAAAATGCAATTATTACGACACCTATGTTTATTTAGTGGCATCGGAGCATTCACCTTGGCTGCCCAGCAAACTGGGAGAATACAGACAACTCAGCTTGTGGAAATCAATCCCAACGCCCAAAGAGTCCTCAAACACCATTTCCCAGATATTCCCATCCACTCAGACATCCGAGACTACTATCCCCAACCAGGAGAATTTGAACTCATCACATTGGGTTTTCCCTGTACCGGCACTAGCAACGCTGGACTGCGAACGGGACTCGAACACCCAGAATCAAAGCTCTGGTTTGAAGGACTACGATGTATCTGTCAAGGATTGCCCCAATTCGTCATTGTGGAACAGCCTGAAGGGGTTATCAATCGCGGATTACGAGCAGTGCTTGGAGGACTACGAATGGCAAGATATCAAACAGAAGTTGAGCTTGTCTCGGCTCAGGGAGAAGGTGCCCCGCACCAAAGGAACCGCATTTTCATTGTTGCCTACGCCAACGACCTATCCCAGAGGTTCCGGTCAGTGCCGACCAGCTGGCAGCAACAAATTGGAACAGAAGCTACGACCTTTCATCAATCCTGGGGACAAACTAAACCCAGCAGTGGTGGGATGGATGATGGGGTTCCCCACTGGCTGGGTGGAAAGAGTTTTGCTCTCTGGTGGGCAGATAATCCAGCCCCCACTTACCCAGGAATACGCCGCCACACACCCATGCGAAGAGAATCTAATGACCTCTACGCCCGATCCATCGTACCATCCGTCGCCGCGATCGCTCTTAGAAGAGTCCTCTACCTCAATAGCCTCATCCCTAAAAGCGATTAGTTTGTGGCAACCCTGGGCATCTTTAATTCCCCTGGGCTTGAAACATTATGAAACCAGAAACTGGAAGACTAATTACAGGGGCAAGCTGTTGATTTGCTCTACTCTCAACAATCCAAAACATTACCGTGAATATCTAAAAATTAAAGACGAGCTGCAACTACCAACCTGGGATGAAACTAACTTTCCACATGGGCAAGCGATCGCTCTTTGCGACCTAACAGACTGCATCCAAATGACGGCTGAGTTTATTGCTCAACAGTTCCAAACTGAAATACTCTGTGGTGACTGGCAAGTAGGACGGTATGCCTGGAAGTTGGAGAATATTCAACCCATCACAGAACCGTTTGCAGTCAAGGGTAAACAGGGTCTTTTCAACATTCCCCTGACTAACATACTTTTAATTTCCCCTAGCACCCGAGTAAGTAATGATAACGAGGTGCTAGGGGGAAATCCATCACTTTCAGTTTCCCCTAGCACCCAAGTACAAGCCGACAACCAAACCCAGTCAGAAAACCTATTATTATCAACTCCTTCAAACACTCAAGTAAGTGATAATGACCAGGTGCTAGGGGGAAGTTCATTACCTTCAATTTCCCCTAGCACCCACCGCAAGCACGGGGAGGGCAGCGGTAATCTCTCCTGGGGTTATGCAAATGCTAATAGCACCAAGAAAAAGCCAATCAAGCAGCTTTATTTTGAATGGGAGTATGGGGGAATGAGAGGCAAAACCTATGTGCGATCGCATCTTAAAGAGCAGGTAATTGCATTAAATGAAGCTAAGGTTCCAGTTACAGATATATTGGGACTGCTAGTTTATAACCCAAAAGTGAAGCGTGTTTTAGGTCTTAATTAGTGTTAAAAAATGTGCCAAATGAGTGGGGGCGATAGCGCAAGCGTACTCCGTGGAGCGTGAGCTGAAAACGGGAAGGATAGACATTCTCTGGGAACAATAATCAGGCGTAGTGTTACCCAATGGTCATGATGCTTAATTTGTTCAAACCCAAAGCCCAGTCAAACGGCTTCACCCTGCTGGAAGCATTAGTGGCGGTGTTCATGGTGGGGATTATGGCAGCAATTGTTGCTCCTGGTTGGCTTGGTTTTGTGAAGCGACAGCGCCTCAATAAAGCTGGGGATTTAGTGCTAGCCGCTTTACAAGAAGCACAGCGAGAAGCTAAAAAAAATAAACGTAACTACAGTGTCAGCTTGAGAACTAACAGCAACATTCCAGAAATTGCTGTTTATTCTGGTTCCACACCAAGTGGTTGGAGTTCTTTAGGAGAAGAGGTAGGAATACAGCCAGGGCAAGTCATTCTGGGTACAAATCTCAGTAGTACAAATACTGCTGCTAGTCTTACTTTCAACAGTTCAACTACTCAAACAATTACTTTTGACTACATGGGAGTTTTGGCATCCAAAACTGACGGCACTGCATCCGATACAGGCTTGAAAGTCGTGGTAGCTACACCCACCTCTGGAGCATCCCCCAGTAATGTAAAGCGATGCGTAATTATAGAAACTCTCCTTGGGGGAATGCGAACAGCTAAAGATTCTGGCTGTTAATAGGCACGTACAAAAACAAAATCATCCCTATAATCTTGAGTTAAACCAACTGCAAGAATTATTACAAGGGTGGGTTCATCAAGGCGATAAGTTGACCGAAACTGCGAATCTTGCCCCAATTGCTGGTACTTGGTCCGAACGAGTGTTGGATATGTCTGGTCTGTTAGTTGCAGCAGATTCAAAAACTGCTTAACACTTACCCAAGTAGATGGGTGCAACGCAGGAATATGTGGAGCTCACGCTCACCTCAGTATTAGATAATTAATATTTATCCCCATGTGAGGTAATTTTGATGGAGGCTGACCCTACTAAAGATTTAGAGATTATTGCCCATGTGATGACAATCGCCGAAACTCATCAAATTAGTGCTTCCGAAGCTCTGAACTTATACATTAATCAGTTAAAGTTAAAATCAGAACAGAAAAAGGAAAAAAGAGCAAACCTATTGGAGGATTTGCAGTCTCGCCTAAGTCCAGAAAATTGGGAATCAGTGATGAAATATGTACGTCATCATCCAACTAATTCTGAACTAGAAACAGCTTATAATGAGGCAAAACAATCGGGTAGATTAAAGCCAGTTAAACTGCTAGTTGGTGGAACATTTTATCTGAGAAATTCAGATTTTTTGGGCAATAAATACTTGCCAGCAGGTACTATGCTTGAAGCCGAAATATACGATGGTATACTATGCCAAGTCTGGCTATCACCAATTGAGTGTGAATTTATTTTTATCGATGAACTGGAATTTGTATAAGCATACTCAAGAGCTTGACAGCTCTCCTCCCCGAAGAAAAAGGGTTTTGTCCAAAAGATTTAATTCTTAAGAAAATGAAGAGGTTAGCAAAAGATGACAAATCCTAAATTTCAGATTGGCGATTCAGTCAGAATTAAGAATCTAACAGGGAGCGAATTTACTATTATTGGACGGATGAAACAGCCTTCTATTGAATTATCACTTGACAGTTGTTTGGAAGAAAGTTCAAGCTTTGAGATTAAAAATATGTCAAAAGGTTGGTTGTATAGATTGAACAATGGGCATTCTCAATGGTTTCACGAAAACTTGCTGGAATCTAATTAGTTGAAAAAGGATTGATGAAAAGATGAAAAAAGCTATTTTTTTTGATATAGACAAAACACTAACAACTACAATTAGTGGGGAAGCTCTTAAGAAAGACGAGAACGATATTAAACTGATTGAAGGAGTAGAAGAAGGAACAGAGTACTTTAAACTTAAGGGATACAAGCTGTTTGGTGTTAGCAACCAGGGTGGTTGTAGCGCAGTCAATAAAGCCACAGGATTACCATTTAAGAGCATTTCAAGAGCAATCAAGGAAATGCAGAATACTCATATTTTACTGCCGCAGTTAGAGCTAATTGCGTTTTGTCCTGACTTTGAAGGGAATATTATTTATGAAGTCCAGCAAGGAGAGTATAGGCATTTTTACAGAAATGAACTACTACATCCCAATTCATCATCAGCTAATACACTGCTATTCCCATCGTTTCGCAAGCCTTCTCCAGGAATGATTAACAAAATTATTTGGGATTGGAATCTACATGATGCTGATGAAATTTGGATGATAGGGGATAGAAAAGAAGATGAGGAAGTGGCAGAAGCCGCTAATATTAAATTTATGTGGGCTGAGAAATTCCACAAACGTTTTAGGTCAGGGCTACAAGAAATTGGTGAAATTACGTCAGAGCAACTACAGTTGCTTGAAAATCTTAGACTGTAAATTTAATAAATGAGTAAAAATCCAAACACTATGTTTTTTAGAGTGGACTAAACCAACCATTTTTATGATGCCTTAGTTCGCCTAATCATTTACCAAGAAACTATTATCGAGTTTGTCGAAAACTAGTTCTTTCCCAAACTCAACAACATAAACCTTTGTAAGTTCGTACTTTTCATTTCTATCGTTGAATAGACACTGTACAGTCCTCTCTTCTTCTCTCCCTGAATTGCAATATCGAAAAGTCGCAGTTATACGTCGGATTTTCATTTTTTCATTTACCTTTTTCTTCCTTTTTGACTTGTGGTGGTTGTAGTGATGGAAGATATGCCAGGTTTTCGCTCACTTTGGGGGTCTGAATTGGTGTAAACAGGTTTTGATTGACGTTAGGTTTTTTCATAAATAACTACCTTGTAAAATCTGGACAAGATTGATTATTCCAACCATATGGATGGATAGCACAGACTAATAAGTTACCATTGTAAACTGACCCGTGGTAGTTGCTGCATCCTTGGCAGGCTTCGGGTATGTACTCTTGTTCTTCTTCAAAGTAAAGTGGCTCGTCTTCGATTTCGATATCATCAACTATCTGAATACCGCAGTTAGGGCAGTTATTAATTATTCCCCCAAAGTCATCAACCAAGCAGGTTACTGGTTGCCGCTCTGAGTCTTCCGGGTCTAAAAAGCAGAGAAAATAAGGATAACTGCAATTACAAACAATAATTTCTGCTTCAGAGTTTTGGTCATAATGTGCATTTAAATATCTGGGGTCAATTTTCCAGTCTTGCTGTCTAGAAATCTCCCCAGGCGTTCCATCGCTGTTTACCGAGTAAAGCTTTCCTTGGTGAAATATTTTCAATGCAAAGGAAGTATAATCATGAGCGAAGTTTTCTAGTTCACACCATTTTTTAGCTTGTGCATAATCAAATCTTCGTGTTTCTACTCTTAATTGTATTTCGCGGGGATAAGTTTGAATTACTAAATATTCGTTTTCATAATATGGGTTGTGTCTTTGAGCTATAGACTCAATCAAAAATCTAAAATCTTGTGGTGTATCCATATCTCTTAACTCGCTGTTACTGATAAAAAAGCTTCGATTACATAGAAAAAGGTTCGTTTCCTTTCTGTTGTATTGGGTTAATCTTCGGTGGGTTCGCTGATTTGAATTGATTTGCAATAAATGCTGAACCTAAAAACAAAGATATTAACAATGCTAAAAGTAGTTTGATTTTCAAGTTTAACCTAAGAATGAAAAATCTTTGTTTGGCAAGAGGACACCAATTAGGATTTTTCTTGACTTTGTTAATTTCTCTAATTAATGAAATATATTGAAAATGGTTAAAATCATACCATTCTTTAGATTTCCTTAATTTAACATTACATGATTGGAACATTTGATGTAAGTGAGTTTCGGCATCTTTCATGTTGTATACATACACAGTATCAATTAAGTTAATATTGCATGGTGGTTGGGTGCTGTTTAACCTGTTTTCTCTAGAGTTAGGATTACGAGATAGCCCAATTTTTATCCTCTTATATTTGAGTAATTTACCTGGAAAGATGCCATGAAAACCTTCAGCTTCCATGATGTAAATGTATCCAGTCACGTTCTCGTCTCTTTCGATATAAGTCGAAGTTCGGTAGTAATTATTGTTCATTTTTAAATTCCTTCTCGAATGCTTCGATGTCCTTCGCATACTTCGACCGAAGGGTTCCATCGTCGTAGTTGTCTATCAGCCACACAAACAATGTCTTGCCGTGGATGGTATAAGAACGTGTGGGGTGTGCCTTACCCTGGCTGCATTTCAGAACTTTACGAATCAAATCTCTGGCTTTGGGACAGTCGTCACTGGACAGTTTCAACTGCTGATATAAGGCTGATGGGGTAGTTTCTGGGTAAAATTCAGCGACTGTCTTCACACTCCAGACAAAGACAGAACCTCCAGACTGTTTATCAGACAATGATTTGACAGTTTCGTCATCATCAGAGCGATCGCTCTTGACAGTCGCTGGTTTGTCCTGTGTTTTAGTGTCTTGCGGACTGTCTGGTATTTCATTACAACGGTTGAGGTGTGCGATCGCTCTTGACCACAAATCATCACCCCCATCATCTTCATCTACCGCCGTCGCGGTGTCGGTGACAGTCTCGTCATCTGTGACAGTCGCGTTGTCTGTGTCTGGCTTGTCTTGTATGGGTTCTGGTGGTTGACGTTGCCATGTGCTGAGGTCGGGCACAATGCCGGGAAACTTACCAAACTCGCAACTTACCCACACAGCCCGTTTACCCAAAGATTCCAGGTAAGTGACAACCTTGTTCCAGGTAATCCAGTCTTGGGAATCTTTGGGTTGTTTGTTGCGGTATGCGATCGCTTCTTCTACTGCGAACTGTCCTAGGTAAAACGATGCAAAGCACTCCTCCAGGTCAGATTCTCCCTCCAGACCCCAGGTGCCAACTTGTCGTCCTTGTGCCAATGCAAAAATGCGGATTTTTGATTCTCTCGCCAAGGTGATAGTGTCTCCCATCACTTCCTTTGCCGATGGTTGGTACTCAGTACCGTTTTCGGGGTCAGCCTTAATAGCTTTGATGTTACGGTTAATGGCTTTCCACTCATCAACACCAACATTCCACATGGGGAAGTCTTGACCATCAGCCATTAATTGAGTACGCCGTACTCGCTCATCTTGTAGCGCGTATAGTTCTTGACGAATGCGGGGGTAATCTTCTGGTACGCCAATTACCTCTAAACCCTGCCATTGGTGAGGCTTGCGTTTCACAGTAATAATGAAACTGCGATCGCTCGGTACTACATCAATCATCCAATTAGTTAAAGTGGTCTTTCCACCATTGGTGGGTGCAACTATTCTGATGTGTGGTAATTCGGATGCACGAGACTGCAACCAGTTCCAGTCCCAAAATTCAACCCCTAACTCTGGTGGTTCTGGTAGTTCAACACCAAGTAAAGTGGGCTTTTCTGGTTCTGGTGGTGTTGGTTCTTCGGAGTTCTCCACATCTACAGGTGTCTCAGCAGCTTCTTGATTCTCAACAGCCTGGGGCGCTTGCTTTGAAACCATCTGCTCAAACAGTTCTGGGTTCCCCTCAAGCATGAGGTAAGCGTAACCATCCTGCATTTCCCGTTTGAAGTCCTTAACCCGAAACTCTGAGGCAATCTCAAGTTTTTGCAGTTCTTCACCCGATAAAATCTGCTGTCTTGCCCCTTCAATTTCTTGGCTGCGGTTAGCTTCACTATCAATTTCACGCTGGTTGTTTGCAGCAACGACGGAGGAAATAAACGCTACACCAGCCCCAACAATCCCCCCGACTCCAACCAGAGTGCGGGTCATGCCGTTACCTTTGATGGTTACAGTTTCTGTCGCCGTCGCGCTTATACCATACCACCCAGGTACAATTACACGGGTGCAGGGTTTGGTAATGGTGTCACAGTATGAAACGCGGTTGTCAAAGTTTCCTAACAATGACCACGCGCTACAAACAAAGGCGATCGCAAATGAACCGACACTAATTGATAAAGCATTGTGTTTGAGTAGTAACTTAATTCCTTTCATCATTTACCCTCATTAGTTCGCAGTTAGGGCAACTCCCAAGCTAATTAGAAACAGCACACAAATGATGATTAACCCTACTAGCCATAGGGGTAAAATCAAAGTTTTTATAGTTGGTAATACTATAGTTATGGGTAATACTGCAATTTGAATTAATGCATCCCAGTAAGCAACGGAACTTAGGAATACTGCTAAACCACAAGCACGGCGTAAATAAATATTACTTTCATCACCTTCAGGGGTAATAAACAGTAAGTAACCTGAAACTGAAAGTATGAAGACTAAGAACAATATCCACGTACCAAATAACCTTGATACATGGGCAACTGTCACACCAAGAGAAAACCAAAATATGTAAACACTCCAACGGTTAATTCCCTCAATATTTGCTAACTTTTGAGATTGATGTATTGATGGTTCTTGCTCATAAAAATCCCCCGATTGGTCGGGGGCAGTTTGTGGATTTGGTTGCACTGTTAATGGTGCATTATTTAATGGATTCACACCTACCCCTGAAGAATTAAGAATGAAGAATTAAGAATTAAGAATTTAGAATTATGCATTCTGCATTCTGCATTCTAAATTCTAAATTCTACTAATTACCTACCTGTGAAAAACTGTCTTACTCCCTTCCAAATATTTTGCTGTTGGGGTTCTCTTTTAGTTTCAGATTGGGCTGTGTTACTTCCACCACTAGACTCGGAAACTCCTACAACTGCGGGTGCTACACCTGTGGGCGCTGCAAATAGGGGTTGAGTACCGTAAGTCAGTAGGTTTTTAACCCGTTGTTTCTCTGCCTGGATAGCTAAACGTTCTGTTTCCTGGGCTGCTTGTTGGTCTGGTTTAGCATCAATTAAGGCTTTCTGTTTCTGTAGTTTGAGAGTCATTGCTCTAAATGATGCTTCCAAATTGTAATCTTCTAGCAATTTGTAGTTTTCAAAATCTTGCTCAAGTAATTTAACCTCATTGTCACGTTTGTGCCCTAACTTTTGGGAATTAACTTGATAGCCTTTGGCAGCAAGATAAATATCTAACCCTGCTTTATCAATCTTCTGTGCGCCAGATAAACCATCTTTACTAACACGAGCGACAAATTGATTGAAGTTGACCTGTCTTTGAATGTAAGCCTTAAAGTGTTTTTCTAACACCTCAAGATGTTCATCCATCCATTCACATTGTCTGAGCCAAGAAACTAATTCCCCTAACTGGTCGGGTGACATATTAGGAATTGCACTCAAATCAAACATTGAACCGTAGTAAGTTTGGAGTAATCCTGCTACGTCACCAGGAATAGCGATCGCACTAATTCCTCCATTATTACCACCACCATTACCACCACCATTTCCTACTACTTTGGTATTCGTTACTGGTGTATATTGTGCGTTAACTGTGCGGGGTTGTTGTTGATATTTATTTACCGCACCGCGAACTGATTTAACTATTTTTCCCAACATAATTACTTGGAATTGTTAATTTTTGACTGTTGATAACTTTGAAATAACTGCCCTCCCCAGGCATGGACATATCCAGAGAGTGCCAGTTGTAAAAACCACAAAAGCCCAATAATTGCAGCAACCACTAGGCGATGCTGACAAAAAAGGCTCAGGATTTTCGGCGGGAGCGAGAGGACATCGCCTTTCCCATTTTTTGGTGAACCTCGCTAACACCTGCTTTGACTGTTTTGCTGAGTTCGTCGGCATAAAGTCCAACGATGTAGTTCCCATTGGCTTTGGCTTCAGTGCGGACTACATCAAAGATGCCGTCAAAGCTATTTTCAAAATCATCTAAGGTAGATAGCCCACCTTCATAAAGGGTGATAGATTCCACATCACATACTTCAGCTTCAATAACTTGCTCCTGTGTGGGAGCATCCACCCTTGCAGGGGGAAAACGGTTGTACTTCTCCCAAACTCGCTCCCTGTATTTTCTAATACCAATGCGGTCTGGATTATTTTCAATTAGGGGGCTGCCATTCTCATCACGGATAATCATTTCATCTTCATTCCGCATGGGGAGTTTAGGAGAGATTGCAGCCTGGAGTTTAAAAAATTCCTCCCTTGCCCAAGCGGTGTATTTCTCACCCTTTTTCAGTTCGTCCTTCTTCCACCAGTAAATTTCACAAAGTTTGGGATACCAACTTTGATTGAGATTGCGATCGCTGGTCCCAAGTTCTTTTGCTAAATCAACAGCTGTGTAATTCAGCCGTGTATCTAACTTTGTTTCTTTAGTCTTGGTTTCAGTCATAATGGTTATGCCTCATGAATTGGGGTAAGCGATCGCTCTTGTGGCTGGATACCTGAAAGAGCGATCGCTTCTCATTGCTATTGCAATAACTGAAATAGTACCAATAATGTCAGTATTAGTCCCACATTTGGGACAATATTGGGATTAATATTTGTAAAGCTTTGTGATGATACACCAAATCTGGGTCAAATTTGGAAGAATAGAGCTGAATATTTATTAGCTATGATTACCGAAATGAACCCCAGAAAGGACGAAAGGCTGGCATTACCAGCTTTAGGTGAATACTACGATGACTTGCTTGTGATAGATTCCTGGATTAATAATCGCTCTAAGGTAGTACAAGGTCAAAGCCTGCTCTGTGCAAAAATTCAGGAACGGGAAGCGAGAATCAAAGAACGTGTAGAGTATCTGGCTAATAAGAGGGGTATTTCTATTAATGAAATGTGGCTATCAATATTGAGCGGCAAAGCACAGCGCATGTCTCCTAGTGAAGTAGGGGAAATGTTAGAGGAAAGTAAAGATGATGAGGATTAATTCGAGCGTGAGGAATTGAAATAGTTGGGGCGGTCAAGCGATCGCCTTAATTCTGAGTATGCGAGTACCCGGATATTTAAGTACCCAAATGTTTACAAAGAGTTTTGGTGTCTATAATGCTTGTAGAGAGATAGATTCATTGAAATATATCAAGATAGTGAGTATCCGGATACTCAAGTATGCAAATATATAAAGATGCAAATATCCAGGTATCCAGCCATGATAGTAACGATATTAGGCTTTAAGGGCGGAATTGGCAAAACCACCACTGCTGTGCATTTAGCGGCTTATCTCAGCCAATATGACAAGACCCTAATTGTGGATGGTGATCCAAACCGTAGTGCTAGCAGTTGGGCAGGACGGGGTAAACTTCCCTGTGACTTATGTGATGAACAATCAGCAATTAAGCTTGCTAAAAGTTATGAGCATATAGTGATTGACACCAAAGCGCGACCAGAACCCGAAGACTTAGAAGCACTATTAAAGGGGTGTGATAAATTGATTCTTCCCACCACTCCAGATGCACTTGCTCTTGATGCTTTAATTTTGATGTTAAAGGCGATGCCCCAGGGGGCGAATTACAACATACTGCTGAATATAGTGCCTCCCAAACCTTCAAAGATGGGGGAGGAGGCAATTAAATTCTTAGAGGATGCAGGTTTACAAGTTTACCCGTTTGTAATTCGTCGCTTCACAGCTTACCAACGTGCAGCATTGAAGGGTGTAACTGTTTATGAGTCGGGCGACAGAATGGGTAAGATTGCCTGGAGTGATTACCAACGTTTGGGACGGGAGGTGTTAAATGTCTAAGAATGGTAAGAGTGTTTTTGATGGTCTACTGGCGGCTGCCCGTGCTGAAGAGGAAGTTAAACCGGAAGTTTCCTCTAAGAAAATTGAAGGGAGCCAGGGTAAGCGTCAAAACCCGGAGTACAGACAAACCACCATTTATATAAGGAAGGACTTACACAAGAAGGTGAAGCGGATACTCGAAGATTCGGGATTTGAAGGTGATTTTAGCGATTGGGTAGAACAATGTATGTTAGGCGAAATTGCTAATCATCAAGGTGATTGAAGAGGTGCGATCGCTTTGTTGAAACTGGGGGATGAAAGGGGACAGGGCGTGAGCTCGGCGGTGCCAGGTATCGAAATCGCTTAAATGCCTATGAATTCCTAGAAAGGCTTTTTAGTAACAAATCTTTATAAAAGGCTGTATCAGCTATCTGTTACACTCTTGCCGGTCCTACACTTATGTTTGCTTCTGCCCTTGAATGGATGGAGTTGAGTTCTCATTACTTATTATCCTGTTGTCGCTGATCGCTGTGCGATCCCTCCGCATCGCGGGCGGTGGTTCCAATGACGGTTCCGGTTGTTCCGGTTCAGATGGTTCGACCGAGGTTATTTCAGGAATTGGCTCGTTTTGTGACTTCAGTCTCTGTGTTAGATTCTGTGGTGTACTTGTCTCCACCGATAAAATGTCAGTAATGTCAAATTTAGGAATTGGCTCGTTTCGTGACTTCAGTCTCTGTGTTAGATTCTCTGGTACACTTGTCTCTTGCAAGTAAATGTCAGGAATGTCAAATTTAGGAATTGGCTCGTTTTGTGACTCTGCTGACTCCTGTGACTGAAGTGATTCTGGCTCTGACTCTGACTCTACAATGTGCCCTTCCCTATTCACAGTATTAGAAGTTTCTGCCGTCTCGTTTTCATACTTCTCCCAATTATTCCCTCCGTTCTCTGTAGCTTCTTTATTAACTTCCTTTCCTACCTCTGCTTCACTCTCTTGAGCAGAACTCTCAACTTCATTCTCTACCTCTGCTGATTTCTCTTGAGAAGAACTCTCAGTTTCGTTCTCTGCCTCTGCTGATTTCTCTTGAGAAGAACTCTCAGCTTCGTTCTCTGCCTCTGCTGATTTCTCTTGAGAAGAACTCTCAGCTTCGTTCTCTGCCTCTGCTGATTTCTCTTGAGAAGAACTCTCAGCTTCATTTCCTACCTCGTTCCTGGGTTTATCATCATTAATATCCTTAGTAAACATAAATCTTAATACTGCTGATCCAAAATCATTTATACAATCCCAAAATGAAGTTTGATTTAATGAAGTTTGATTTTCGCTAATTTCCGATATTGATTCAGATTCATCTGTATTCGGTACAAAAAAAGTTTCGATTCTGTTTTGAAATATTCCAACTACTTCCTCCTTTTTTACCTTGCCATATCCCATCGAAACAAGTGTATTAAAGATAGACTCTGCAAACTCATTAACTTCTTGTTTCGCTTGGTATTTTGCGTATTCTGTTATTGCAGGAATTGATTGTACCGCTTCTCTTAGACTCATGCCGTCTGGATATTTGGACACTGCTATGTCAAAGACTTCTTCTAACAATGCAGCTTCTTTAAAGCCTTCTTTCAGGAAATTGTCCAATAACTTATGTAACTTATGTGCTAACTGTAATAATTCTGAATCATTATTCGCTTTAGCAAGCTTAACTTTAGCTTCTAATGTTTCTTTACGATCATCACTATCTGGTGCTTCTTCTAATTTATTGACAGCCAAAATTAAATCAGAATCCTCACCGTATTTGGTTGTTAAAGCCTTCTTGAGTGCCACGTAAGAAGTACGAATTGCGTCCGTTGCAAAGTTCCCGCAAATGCTCAACAGAATCGCTTGCGTTATGGGTTCCATTCGGTTCTTTCACCTAATCTTGCAATGAAAAACTCTATTTATTTCTAACGCTCACACCACTCATTATTCTCAGTTTAATTACAGAAATGATGAAGGTATAATTATTCATTTTTTTTTAATTTTTCAAATATTGTTTTTCTGACTTCAAAACGCCAGCTAAGAAGTGCTTACGCTTACCTTCAACCTCGCTCATTACTGTTGAGACTTTCTCTAATGCAGAAGGAAATGCGAGTGAAAAATTCCGATGCCCGCCTCGCTCCAATTCCCCAACAAACTCATCCATCGCCCTGGTGACAGCCTTCAACTTATCACTGCAAGTTAATATTGGATGCGATCGCACTACAGCAGAAAGCGCATAATCACACGCTCAAGCGATGCCATTCAAGTCCGTTGTGCGAAATACATTTTCCTCGCTCGAATCACGGGCTTGGGCGATGTCCCACAGGAGCCACTGAAGGCGATTCCGTACATCTGAATCAGCCATGTGATTTATTTTACATATTAGCAATTTGCTAAAATTTTGAATTCGCGAAATTTTAATAGTCCGAATTATTGCCAATTCCGTAGAGTTATAACTCGTTGTAATGCAATTAATACTACTTTTATCATAAGGGCAATTACGTATTTTAATAGATGAATCTTAAACGGAAAATCATGGTTTTTCCGGTGGAATTCCGATTATTTTTTTTATTTTTCCAAAGCATATTATGTCTAGAAGCTATGAAAAAAAACTATGAGTGCTCGGAATTCCGCTACACAAGACCGTTTTACCCCAGATGAAATTATACAGTTACTTGGTATAAAAAAATCTGCGTATTATGAGAGACTGAAATTTTTGGGAATCAAAGCTCACAAGGACGAGGGGGGAAAGGCATACTTAGACTCTGAACAAGTCGAGTTGTTAGAAAAGTTAGAGTCACACGTAAAAGCGACTGGCAAGATGGAAGGTTTTGAATTTAGTCCTGGGGAAGATGAGGAAGTAGAAACCGAAGATGATTCCACTGAGAAAGGAGGAAAGTTAGCTGTCAAAGGGAGCAGTAAACTAGCCGCATCCACCACTAGCGACGAAAAGCCAGACAGTGTAATTGAGCAGGAGATACCCCAAACCCAGCAGGACTTTTCTCAGGGGATGGAGGGGATAATTAGGCAAGCTGCGGAAATAAAAGCACAGGGCTTGGCGATGCCTGATTTGGTTGCATTACAGCTTTCATCTCAAATGACCTTTGAGGATTTACCTGCTGATTTAAAGGAGAAAGTCACCGCAGTACGGGAAGCAGCCAGCCCAAAGATGAATCCCGCTTCGGTAGCCAGCAATCTACTCGCCCAATATCGCAGCAGTCGGAGCGGGAATTAAGGGCTGTATCACGAAATCAAGACCTTCGGCGGGAATTAGACCAAATTACAAATGCTCTAGCCGGTGGCCACTCAGTGATAGTGCTGGGTGAGACTGGCTTAACAGACGGATTACCCCAGCAGGTGTGGGATTGTTTCAGTGGCGAAATGGATGTTGCTCACGCAACCTACAAAGGCAGTGGCAAGAAGTTCTTCCAATCCATTGCCGAACAACTTGACATCCCCACTGAAAATGAAGATGGCAAAGCCATGAGCATGGATGCCCTCAAGGATGAGATTGCTCTCAACGTCAACGAATCAACCCTGCTTATCTTCCCCGAAGCCAAACGCCTAACCACTGGGATTAGGTACTGGTTAGAGGACTTGATGAGCAATGGGGTGAGGGTGTGCTGCTTTGCAGTGCTAAATCCTGGCAGGGACATCTTTCTCAAGATGATTGAGATTGAGATAGAACTACCAAGCGATCGCATGATTCGAGAAACCATGCAGCAAGAGGCTCAAGCCCTGGGGCTGACGCTTTCAGAGTCGCGGTTGGCAGCACTACAACCCCTGGCAGGACGTAACCCCCTGCTGGCAAAAAAGACAGTTCAGCGGGAGGCCTTAGGGATGAATCCAGATAAGGTGGAACACGCCCAATATCTGGATATCACGCCGTTGATTATGGCGGCGGTGGCAATGTTGGGTGTGTTGAAATTCTGGGGCATGGCAACAGGCGATCGCACCATGTATGTGGTTGGGGGTATCGCTATTATGTTCGGCTTGTCAATGCGCTATTTAGGCAAGATTGGCAACAATAGTAGGAGGAAATTTGGTCAATGATGGCGCTTACGCATGCGACGATAGCAGGCTCAGTAGTTAGCTTGGCGCTGGGGGATTGTTCGCCCCTGGTGCTTGGGTGTGCGATTTTAGGCTCCCAACTACCAGACATTGATACTTCCACATCCCTGGTGGGTTCGGCTGCATTCCCTGTCTCCCGATGGATTGAGGCACGTTACCCACACCGCAGTATTACCCACTCATTCTTGGCAACTGGTGCGATCGCTTTATTGTCACTACCACTTTACTTATATGTAGATTGGAAACTTTGGGTGGCACTTTGGGCTGGTCATCTTGTCTCAATATTTAGTGATACCTTCACCAAACAGGGAGTACAGTTGTTCTACCCCGTGCCCGTATGGTGTGTACGCGGCTTAAACCCCCGCCGTCGTCTCACAACTGGTGGTCCCGGTGAGTATTGGGTGTTAGCCGCAGCTGTAGCAATGCTGGTGTTTTCCTTCTACACCTACACCGGGGGTGGACTAATCTTTAAGGCATCTCAAACCTTTGGTATCAAGTCAGCCCAAGAGCGCATCTATAACGAGAATGCAGGAACACGTCATGTGTATGCAAATATACAAGGGGCAAGGACGAGCGATCGCACTCCTGTAAATGGTAGATTCTGGATTCTTGGTAAGTCTGGCAGCGAGTATGTGGTTACAGACGGCAAGCAGATTTACAAAACTGGGGAAACTGGTCAAATCGTTGCATCTCGTCTAATCGCTGAACCTGGGGCTTTTGCAACTAGCAAGGTTTACACGTTGGTCTTTGATGATGAAAACCCGTTAACCACTTTTAAGGCTTTGGCTGAAAAATTCCCCAATCAACCCATATACCTCACGGGTAGCTTACAAGTGGATGCACCGGAGGAAATCAGCATTACACCAAACCCCAATGTATTGGACACATCAAAGGTGAGTGGAAGCACTTATCAACAGGAGTTTAATTCTTTAGGTAGAGCGATCGCACAATTAAATGGTCAGTATGTCACAGGTCAAATTCAAGCAAAAGTTTTCTCATCTAAAGGTCTGTAGCCTTTTAGCATTGGGAATGTTAGCAGTCCTGGGGGCTGGTTGTTCCAAGCAGCAACTAACCACACAGGATGATGGTCAAGCTGTGGCGGCTGTCCCTGAAACTGCCCCAGTGTTTAAAGTTGCCAAGTCTCAAAAGTCCAAGGGGAGGAGGTTTAAAATGAATCTCACCTTGGAGCAACCATCAGATTTAAAGGTAAACCAAGGGGACAAGGTGATTGCAGGTCAGGTAATTGTTGAACGTCAGCCTACCCCACAACAGCGTTTAACAAGGATTCAACTTGTTAGTCAAATCAATGCTGTTGGTAGTCCAAAGGAAGAGTTTTACTTAATCCAAGCCAATCAACAAGTGGAGTTAGCTGAAGCCCAACTGAAGAGTTACATTGATTCTTCTCCCTACACCTCTAATGCACCAATCCCTACAAAACGCCTGGTTAAGCAACAAGCATTGGAGGCAAAACTAGCCTCTGCTGCCAATAGACGCAACACCATTGCTGCTCGACTGGAAATAGCTCGTCAGGAGATGAATTTTAAGAAGGAGCAACTGCAATTACAACTAAGTGTAGCGACCTGAAATCATAATCGCTTCGACCCGAAATCATCCGCGTTTTGAGACCACATTAAATGAAACTATAAAATCGCCTCGACCCACATTATTTGAAACTGAGACCACATTATCTGAAACTGACCTGAAATTATAATTTGA
>JASJDS010000062.1 GCA_030065055.1 Calothrix sp. MO_192.B10 | reverse complement strand
ACCCCAACTCAAAACGGACAACCGCTTTCATCAAATCCGGAAAAATCTGCCAGCCTCATCAGCAGTTTATTGGTTTAGCGGCATATATCTTGGCGGAAAAATCGCCCTTTACCAGAAATTACCAGGTTTGATGTGTGGTGAACTGGGGCGATTTTTCCGGAGGCTGGCAGATTTTTCTAGTTTTTTACCCAACCCATAGGGGATGGGGTTTTTGACCCCTATTATAGTCATAAACCACAAAGACGCAAAGGACGCGTAAAGCCTAGGGCATAGGTGAGTCCTAGTGGACAGGTTGCGCGACTCAGAGGCTTCTCGTAGAGTAGGGTAGAAAAGATTTTCTGATAGAGAGAGAAAAGAAAATCATCCCGCAAAGGAAGCAACGCCGGGAAGGAAGTAGACAATGAGGGGGTGGTGGATAAATTTGATACTGGTGGCACACAAAATTAGGAGGCTCCTAGGTAAGCGCAGGTATAAATTTATTGTGGTTGTGCTGCTAATTTGCTTGACAGTGCGGTTACTACCATACTTAGCCCCGGTTCGCAGCTCTGATATTGCCCAAACACAACTAGCATGGGAATTTAACGATCGCAATGGTTTACCATTAGGAACATTACTTACCCGCGATCGAGAGCATACAGCAGTAGTACCACTAAATCAAGTTTCACCCCACTTTATCCAGGCTATTTTAGCTGCGGAAGATAAGCGGTTCTATCAACATGGGGCACTGGATTTACAAGCTGTTGCCCGCGCCATCAAGGATGCCATTCATAAGCAAAGAATTGTTTCCGGCGCTTCTACCATCACCATGCAGTTAGCGCGGATGTTAGATCCAAATCCCCGCAATATTACGGGTAAATTTCAGGAAATTTGGTTGTCTTGGCGACTGACAGCGGGGATGAATAAAGACGAAATTCTCTTTGCTTACATCAATCGTTTACCTATGGGAAGTAATATCTATGGCGTGGAAGCAGCTGCCCGAATTTATTTTTCCATGCCTGCTCAAGAACTGAACCTTGCCCAAGCTAGTTTGTTAGCAGCCCTTCCCAATAATCCCAATTATTTTGACCCCTATCGCCATTGGCAGAGGTTAAAAAAGCGACAGAAATATGTCCTCGATCGCATGGTAGAAGATGGATATATAAATGATACTGAAGCACAACGGGCATACTCGGAAAATGTTGTCTTCCAGTCTCGCCGTCAAGGAATTATTGCTGCACCCCATTTTCTGTTTTGGCTAGCCAGTCAACCAGATTTAAGTAATCAGAAGGAAAAAATTTCTGCCCCCATACATACCACCATCGATCGCCCTTTGCAACAATTTGTGTCAGCTCAGGTGCAGCAAGTAGTTGATTCCCTCGCCCATAATAATGTATACCATGCAGCGGCTGTAGTTATAAGCAATCATACTGGAGAAGTTCTAGCCTATGTTGGTTCTCCAGATTACTTTGATACATCCAACCAAGGGCGGAATGATGGGGTGCAAGCACTACGTCAACCGGGTTCTACCCTCAAACCATTTCTCTATGAATTGGCTCTCGAAGGTGGTGTGATTCGCCCCAATACGATTTTGGCTGATGTACCCGCCCACTATGCCATTCCCGGAGCAAAACTGTATAGTCCTACGGATTATGATGAAACTTTCCTGGGACCAGTGCGAGTGCGGGTAGCTTTGGCAAATTCCCTGAATGTACCCGCAGTTAGGGTTTTGGAAAAGGTGGGGGTGGGGACTTTCTTAGAGCGTCTGCATCAACTGGGATTTGCTCACCTCACCCAAACTCCAGAATATTATGGGCTAGGTTTAAGCCTTGGTAGTGGGGAAGTTAGTCTCTGGGAACTAGCTAGAGCTTACATGACTATGGCACGCCAGGGACAAGCCATACCCCTAGTCACAAAATTATCCCCATCCTCAACTAACAACGATCGACCATCAATTGAAAATGCCAACACATGGCAATTAATCACCGATATGTTGAGCGATCGCCATGCCAGAGCCACTGCATTTGGTGTAGACTCAGTATTAAACTTGCCCTTCCCTGCTGCTGTGAAAACGGGTACTTCTTCTAACTTCCGCGACACTTGGACTGTAGGGTTTACTACTGACTATACCGTAGCCACTTGGGTGGGTAATTTTGATGGCACTCCCATGAATCAGGTGTCTGGTGTTATGGGTGCAGCACCATTATGGAACCGAATTATGTTACATCTGCACTCATCGCGATCGCCACATAATTTTGACCCACCACCAACTATGGTAAAATTACCAATCTGCGCTACTTCTGGGTTAAAACCAACACCAGATTGTTCTTCGGTGGTGCAGGAATATTTTTACCCAGAAGATATCAGTAAATACGAACGTCAGCAGGACTTTAATTTACCTCCAGAATATGATGAATGGCTAGCCCAGCAAGGACAATCTAGGTTGAATGTTGGCAAGCTCAGGATTGTATCTCCCCGTAATGGTGATTTATTTTTACTGTATCCCGGCGATGTCACACGGCAAAAATTAGAGTTTAAGGTATCGGGTCAAATTACCCAACCTGTAGAATGGTGGCTGAATAATCAAAAGCTGACTACCAACTCAGATAATTCCCATCTATTTTGGACATTACGTCCCGGTGAATGGAGTCTACAAGTAAAAAGCGGGGAGATGAGTGACAAAGTAACCTTTCAAGTGCAACCAGCAAAAAATAAATCAGGCGATCGCGGTTTTTCTCTGGTTAAAGGCAAGGCAACTCTTGACCATTAAGTCCCTAATGGTACAAAGCACGCAGTGGTACCTCAGCGCTCCCTACTAGTACTCGACCACATTAGTTCTGAGGGGTAGAGGAAGAAACCGCAGAGGCGCAGAGAGCGCAGAGTCAGAGGAGGAGAGGAGAAGTCTAGAAGTTGGTTTGCCCATCAAAATTAATGTGGTGGACTACTAGTGGTTCATCGCATTAGTTCTGAGAGGTGAAGGAATTTAACCACAAAGGCGCGAAGTACGCAAAGTAAGAGGGAGAGAAGATAAATTGAGATATTCATTTACCAATCAAAATTAATGCGTGCGATAGACCACTAGATTTATCTGTGGATTCAATCTAAAATCTAAAATCCAAAATTAGTTGACTAGACAATGCAATTGCATTACCTTGTAATTGTAAATCAACCTACAGGTGTAGGAATCGCTGTGGCTAAACAAACCGCATCAACTTTACAAGCAGAATCCACTCTTACAGACCGTTATCAAACGACAGTTCCAGACGCTGTACGCAAGGCTTTAGGCTTGCAAAAGCGGGATAAAATCTGCTACACCATTCAGCCGAACGGTCAAGTTATTATATCTCGTGCCGAACAGCCAGAGTCAGATCCAGTGTTAGGAAATTTTTTGAGTTTTCTGGCTGAAGATATGAGCGACAACCCTCAACATATACAAGCAATTAGTCCTGACTTGCTCAACCGCGTCCAGTCTTTAGTTGCCGGTGTTGAGATAGATATTGACGCGCCACTTGCTGACGAGGATGAATAAATTTGTCTACCAGTCAGCCATTAACAATCAATGGGTGGAGTATTTTTGCTCATTCGCTGTTTCTCGACCAATTTGAAGAACTTTTGACCCGGGTTGAAAGTCTACGTCAAAAATATCCCGATAATTATCAACAAAAAAATGCTACCAAACGTTTAGCAGCCATAGCTAAGTTAGCCTTTGAGGTTATTCCTGAAGATCCAACTCGCAGTGAATATCGCCAAGGTAGTACCCTAGGTGATGAGTACAAGCACTGGTTTAGAGCCAAATTTTTCCAACAGTATCGACTATTTTTCCGGTATCACCAAGCAAGCAAAATTATTGTCTTTGCTTGGGTTAATGATGAGGAGTCTAAGCGAGCTTATGGAAGCAATACAGATGCTTATCGAGTATTCAAAAAAATGCTCACAAGTGGTCATCCCCCAGATGATTGGGATGCTCTTCTCCAAGAAGCAAAAAGTGAAGCTAATCGTTTAGAAAAAGCAGCTAACACAGAAATTTAATTGTGAATGGGAAAATTCTCGATTTTAAATCAAAAAACAGCCTACTAATACTCGCCATCATATGGCTATTGGGTGCGGTGTGCGATCGCATTTGGTTTACTGTTGATCACTCCATTCCAGGTTGGGATCAGGCTGATTATCTTACAGGTACTTTAAACTATTGGCGGGCATTACAAAACCCCCAGTGGTTAAATGGGGAGTGGTGGCAAAGTTTATGGTTATTGTCTTCTAAAATACCGCCTTTGACCTACATTGCCACGGCATACGTACAAAATATTTTCGGTACGGGACAAGACCAAGCTACATTGGTAATCCTGGTATTTAGTGCCATTTTACTTGGTTCTGTCTATGGTTTAGGAACAATTTTATTTAGCCAATCCGTTGGTTTGTGGGCAGCTGCATTGTGTCAAGTTTTGCCCGGTTTGTATCGCTTTCGTCTGGAATTTCTCTTAGATTATCCCCTCGCAGCAGTTGTTACATTAACTTTCTTTTGCCTTACTGCTTGGCGAGTCACGGGGAGACAAGGGGAGCGGGGGACAAGGGGAGCGGGGGACAAGGGGAGTGGGGGACAAGAGAAGTTTCCTCATTCCCCCACTCCATCACTCCCTCACTCCCTCACTCCTTCCCTCCTCCTGCCTGTGGCTTTTGGCTTATGCTTGGGATTGGCGTTAATGGTAAAGCAAACGGCGTTATTATTTTTGTTAACGCCAATAGTGTGGGTATTTTTTGACACCCTATTTCATCGCCGTTGGGGAAGATTATTACAGTTACTTGGGGCTTTTTGGGTATCTACATTAGTATTTGGTTCCTGGTATCGCACCAATTGGTTATTTATCCTCACCTCTGGAAAACGCGCAACAGTTGATTCTGCGATCGCAGAAGGTGATGCACCCCTAAACACCATACAAGCTTGGACTTTCTATTGGCATCAACTACCCCATCAAGTCTCTATACCCCTGTTGATTTTACCCATAGGGCTGTTACTAATCTATTGGAAACGCACAATACAAGTCAAAAGTACAAATTTCCCATCACCAAGAAACTCTCTCAAATGGTTAGCTATCTTCTTCGTGGGTGCATATTTGCTTTCATCCCTCAACCCTAATAAAGATGACCGCTACGTATTGCCATATTTACCTATAATTTCCGTATTTTTATCATATGGCTTAACTCGTTTTCAGAATCTCTGGGGAAAACGTATTCGCTGGGGTACGTTGAGTCTAGCGGCGTTATTAATGTTACTCAACCTGTTTCCAATTGGTGGTATTCCCGGAACCTGGATGACCCAATTTCTGAGTCCCAAAGTCCAGCATTATCCTTATATAGGAGAAGAGTTTCCCCATCGCCAGGTAATTGCCCAAATTATTCAAACACAGCCTTATTTACGCTCTACCCTGGGAGTATTGCCTTCAACCCTAGAAATAAACCAACATAATTTAAATTACTACGGGGCACTAGCAAATTTTCAAGTTTACGGTCGTCAAGTGGGAACCAGAAACCAGTTTGTTCCACAGGATGGGCGATCGCTTGATTGGTTTCTGACTAAAACTAATAATCAAGGTTCCATACCAGAAGCCCAAAGCAAAATAGTGCAAATTGTGGAAAAAGGCGGTGATTTTCAGTTAAATAAAGCATGGAATTTACCTGATGGTAGTGCTATTCAACTTTATCACCGCCAGACACCTCCAATCGAGGTCAAACCTGTTTCCCAACAACCACAAACTCAGATTACCCTGTCTCAAGTTAAAGTCCCAGAAACAGCACCACCGGGAGTCCCATTACCTGTCACCTATACCTGGAATGGTAATTGGAAAGAATTGCAACAGGGATTAGTATTGTTAACTTGGCGTTCCCTTAACTCCCCAGGAAACAAGTCAAAGTATTTCTGGATACACGACCACGGCATCGGTATGGGTAATTTAGATGCAGGTACTCAGCAACCCCAAGGTACATTGCAAGTCACAGAAAAACTAGCCATGTTACCACCTGCTGAAATTACACCAGGAAATTACACCTTAGAGGCCACCTATCTTAACCGTGTCACAGGGGAAGTTTATCCGATTCAAGTGCCAAATATTACCCTGAATATTAACCCCAAAGCTACCCCTACCCCAGCACCGGAGTTGGATTTATTAACCCAATTACGAACTTTGGCAGCTAATTTACCCCAGGGGACAAAAGCCTTAGAAAAAGTATTTGATGAAATTGGACGTATTAATCAATACGACCCTATTCAGGATTATTTAGTACAAATACGGTTGAGTTTAGGATATCGCTTAGAGCATATTGCACCTAATAAAGAGTGGGCTTATGGTTTAGCCTTAGCCAATGTATTGCAGAAACGGGTAAATGATGCGATCGCAGCTTTCAAAAAAGTTACCCAGCTAGATTCCCAGAATCCTTATGCTTGGGCATATCTGGCGTTTGTACAACTATATAATTGGCAGCCAGCAGCAGCTCAAAAGTCTCTCCAGCCTAGTTTAGCGAAAAAACCAGATTCCCCAGAGTTTCAAGCCCTGGATGGTGTTGCGGCTTTAATGCAAGGTAACTTAATTAAAGTATGGCAGACACTGCAAAAATTAAATTTGTAGACCCTGCGATAAATCTCATCATGCAGTCTTATACCGTTTCACAAAAACCCTGATACAAATACATATTTATATGTATCACCATTAACGTGAATTGGTATTAAACCTCATCCATCTTGAGAACTGGAGTTTTCCCTCTAGGAAATACCAAAAAGGAAATTCCCCTGTAGGGGCACGGCATCTACAATATTCTTGCATAGGTCATAACCTTAATGATGCCGTGCCCACCTCATCCGATTGAATATTCGTAAGCAAAAACTATGGTTTTCAAAGTAGACATGGTTTAGATTGAAGTAAGTAACAGCCAGAGCAGATATTCTTTATTATTTCTTCACCAAATAATAACAGTATCAACAAATATGCATCTAGTTGATTTCAACTATGTCAGCTTATATTGTTTATAGACGTAAATCCACTAATGTATTGAGCCTCAATCAATTCAACATCATTATTTCTATTACTTGAAAAAAGCGATAGCGCTTTGACAATTTGTCTATAATTTACACGCTTTCATCGTTATATTGGGGTGATTCATCATTTTTTTGTACTCGCACCAATATGATATTTGACATAAATTTTCGTCTTTTTTTCCTGAATAAAACAACCAAGTCATCAAACAAAAAATAATAAAAACATGGAAACACTAAGCCTTGAAGAATTAGCAGTATATACTCCATCAGAGATATCTGCGGAAAGTTTATCACTTTTCTATAACATAATTGTTGGTACTCCCTTTGATGACTTGCTCAATACCACCCTCTTCGACGATCTTGTTATTGCTCTCGAAGGAGACGATCGCATTTTCGGTAGCTTCGGTAACGACATTTTTGTAGGGGGTGCTGGAGTAGATACCGCAGACTATAGTAATTTAGGTCAGGCTATTACCCTAGAAGCTGGCGGTTTTGTAAATAAAGGTCCTTTGGGTGGTACAGATAGACTGTTAGAGATAGAGAGTATTGTTGGGGCAGTAGGACAAGCTAACGTCATTGATGGTTCTACTGGTACGAGTTCCACAACATCATTGAATGTTAACCTCGCCAAACAAAGCCTGATTGTCAATGGTGTTCCAGGACTAGGTACATTGAAATTCAATGTGCAGAACTTTGTCAATGTCATTGGTACTGAACAAGGTGACATAATTATCGGTGACAACAACAATAACTTCCTCGATGGTAGAGGAGGTAATGACACAGTCTTTGGACTTGGTGGAAATGACACCGTACTGGGTGGTGCTGGTAATGATGTAATTGGTGGAGGGAATCAGACTAAGCTCTCCTCTTCTATCTTTTTCTACACCGATGGGAACGATATTGTAGACGGTGGTAGTGGTTCTGATATCTTAATTGGAGGAACTGGCTTTGATGTCTTAGATGGTGGTACTGGATTCGATACCGCTGACTATAGTCATCTTGGTCAAGCAATTACTTTAGAGGCTGTTGGTGTTGTCAACAAAGGCTTTTTGGGTCGAGATCAAATACTCAACATGGAGAAGATTATTGGGGCGGCAGGAAAAGCCAACGCCATTGATGGTTCTACTGGTACGAGTACCACAACATCATTGAATGTTAACTTAGCTCAAGAACGCCTGACTGTTAATGGTATTCCAGGGCTGGGTTCAGTGACATTCCAAGTTGAGAATTTTGCTAATGTTACTGGTACTTCACAAGACGACACAATTATCGGTGACAACAAAAATAACGTCCTCGAAGGTGGAGGAGGTAATGATACAGTCCTTGGACTCGGTGGAAATGACTCCTTAATCGCAGGAACTGGCTTTGATCTTTTAGATGGTGGTACTGGATTTGATACCGCTGACTATAGTAATCTGGGTCAAGCAATTACTCTAGAGGCTGTTGGTGTTGTCAACAAAGGCTTTGCGGGTACCGATCTAATAAGCAACATTGAGAAGATTATTGGGGCGGCAGGAAAAGCCAACGCCATTGATGGTTCTACTGGTACGAGTACCACAACATCATTAAATGTTAACCTAGCTCAAGAACGTCTGACTGTTAATGGTATTCCAGGACTGGGTTCAGTGACATTCCAAGTTCAGAACTTTGTCAATGTTACTGGTACTTCACAGGCTGACAGCATTGTTGGTAACAACAAAAATAACCTCCTCGAAGGTGGAAAGGGGAATGATTCACTCTCTGGTTTGGGTGGTAAAGACACTCTAAATGGTGTCGATCCTACCAGTGTGAAACCAGGTCTATCTGAGATAGATATCCTCACTGGAGGTGCTGATGCAGACAAGTTTGTGGTTGGAGATACGAAAAATCCTTACTATGTTGGAGGCGGCGGATTTTATGGTCTCAATGACTTCGCCTTCATTACTGATTTCGAGACTGGTCAAGATAAAATTCAACTTAACAAATCCCAAAACTATCTCTTTGGGCGAAACTTCATTGCTGTCAGGAACTTCTTGGTTCCATACCCTCTTCCATATGAAGAAGCTAGCAGCGATTTATTAACTACTGGTGGTACATTAACTACTGGTGAGATATCAGAAATCTCTATGGTAGATCCAGGTGTAGATAGTGTTGTTAACGATATAATTGGCAGTGGTGGCACTTACGATGCATCAACTGTTGGTGCTGAAAGTAGCCTGAAATCTTCTTCGTTAATTCCTTTCCCAAGTTTTGATATCATCGCAATTGTCGCTGATAACTATAACTATACTGATATTCACTTTGTCTAAAAGTAGAGTCAGAGGCTCTAGATTCTAGTTACCAGGCTCAGCCTGGTAACTAGCTAGGTTTTGGAGGCTCTGCCTCCTGTTATCGGAATTAGTGCAAGTTATTCCATTAACTGGACGCGCTAGTATAAAATCTCAAGGCAAACCGCCAGAATATCGTAGAAACAAAAAATAGTCCTATCGCCAATAAAGCCGCACCAATCAAACCAGTTGTTTGAACCCTACCCAATATAGCCTCCGTCGGTACAGTGGTTAAAAAAGTTACTGGCACTACAAAAGTGAAGAAAAAGCGATAAGCCACAGGATAAGCCACCATAGGATAACGTCCCGCTTCTAATAAACCCCGCAAGACTTCAGTAACATTATAAATTTTGACAAACCAGATACTAGTGGCACCCAACATAAACCACAGGCTATAGAGTATTACCAACCCACAAAATAATGGCGGTAAACCTAGTAAGTAATTACTCAAGCCTAAACCGAGTTTTCTTCCCGCATAACCGATAATAATGCTACCAAAAATTATATCTGGCAATCCCCAGGGGGAAACGGTATGACAGGATAGCCAAAACTGACTGCGAATGGGTTTTAAGAGGATAAAATCCAGGGTTCCTTCCTGCACGTGACGAACAATGCGATTGAGGTTAGGGACAAGAAATGTTGCGGAAAAGCCTTGCAATAGGGTAAAAATTCCCACCACTATTAAAGCCTCTGACCACGACCAACCGGCAAATGTGTAACCTTTACTGTAAAATAGGAATAAGCCAAACATACTACCCACAAGATTGCCTAAACTACTAAGGGTAGCTAAAAGGAAGTTAAAGCGATACTCCATTTCTGATGCGATCGCAGCACTCCAAAATAATCCTAATATTTGCAAGTATCTTGGCATTGTTATGTATTCTCATCCCCAGATTATATAGAATATCAAACTTCCGGTTCTACTCCCAAAGCACGTAATTGAGCAGCCAAGTGTTCAGCTCTTTGGCTTTCTTGTTCAGCTCTTTGACGCTCTTGCTCGGCTCTTTGACTTTCCTGTTCGGCTCTTTGACGCTCTTGTTCGGCTCTTTGACTTTCCTGTTCGGCTCTTTGACGTTCTTGTTTCGCTCTTTCATCACCAGTTAAGAGCAAATTACCTTGCAAATCCCACCAACGCAACCAAGGTAATTCCAAATTTTGGTATTGTCCTTGCCAAATCCCTAATTCAACTCCCAAGGGAGTAATGGGATAATGTCCCCGCTCGTTTGCTGGTAATAGTTGATATTGTCCTCCAACAAGGTGATAAACTTCCACACTGGCTTTACTTACTTCATAAATGCCATAGAAAGCCGGGTGAATTACCTGTTCATAAATCCAAAATTTACCAGTCCAAGGGGTTTTATCTCGTTCTTCTTCACCGTTCCCAGAGACAAATTCTAATGCAATCAAGGGAGCGATATGTTCTCGCCATATTACATAGGAACGTCGAATTTGTCCATCTAACGTAGGTGGTACATTGGGGACATAAAACCAGTCAGGAGCCTCCGCACCTCGCTCTGGGGGTTCAGTAATACGCCAGTAAATCCCACTATCTTGACCGATACAATACTGCCCATCGGTATGGCGTTGTTGTAATATTGGTTCAATGGAGTCAGTGAGAAGGATGCTTTGGGGATGCTCCTGGAAATTTTTCACAAATGTGCCATCGGACTCTGGTAGTTGCGTATGGTCTGGAAATGGAGTTAACTCTGTGCTGGGATCTATTGCAGAGGTCATAGTAGCTACCTTTGCATTTTATAAGGTTTGTTCTTTAGTTTAACAATTAGGACAAAAATTAAGCTTCCGGTTCTATTCCCAAAGCACGTAATTGAGCAGTCAAGCGTTCGGCTCTTTGGCGTTCTTGTTCGGCTCTTTGGCTTTCTTGCTCGGCTCTTTCATCCCCAGTTAACAACAAATTACCTTGCAAATCCCACCAACGCAGCCAAGGTAATTCTGCATTTTGGTATTGTCCTTGCCAAATCCCTAATTCAACTCCCAAAGGAGTGATGGGATAATGTCCCCGCTCGTTTGCTGGTAATAGTTGATATTGTCCTTCAACAAGGTGATAAACCTCCACACTGGCTTTACTTACTTCATAAATGCCATAGAAAGCCGGACGAATTACCTGTTCATAAATCCAAAATTTCCCAGTAAAAGGGGTTTTGTCTCGCTCTTCTTCACCGTTCCCAGAGACAAATTCTAATGCAATTAATGGAGCAATCAGCTCTCGCCATAGGACATAGGAACGCCTTGTTACTCCTTCGAGGGTAGGGGGGACATTGGGGACATAAAACCAGTCGGGAGCTTCCGCACCTCGTTCTGGAGGGTCAGTCATGCGCCAGTAGATACCTAAATCTTGACCGATACAATAATGCCCATCTGTATGGCGTTGTTGTAATATTGGTTGAATGGAGTCAGTGAGAAGGATGCTTTGGGGATGCTCTTGCCAATTTTTCACAAATGTGCCGTCAGACTCTGGTAGTTGCGTATGGTCTGGGAATGGAGTTAATTCACTGGGAGGATTGATTGCAGAGGTCATATTTACTACCTTTGCATTTGATAAGGGTTATTCCTTAGTTTAGCAATGAAAGGGAGGCGAGTAATAAGTAATAAGTAATAAGGAACGTGTGGCGGTAAAATTGCAAGAATTGGGGATTGCTCCAGATAGTATTTAGGAAACACCAAATAATAAATTGTCCCGTAGGGGCACGGCATCAACAAGATTACTCTATACACCGATATATTACTGTTGCCGTGCCCATTCCCGGTTATGGATATTGTTATCGGTCTGTTGTTATCCCTCTCCTGTCACTTTCCGGCTTTTCCTATTAATAGAAAGTTTTAAAAAGACTTGATATCAATGGGTTGAGACGCTTTGAATCAAAATTTTGCCATTTTCCCATCTGACGGGAATTCTATTCATAAATAATTGAGCGATCGCTTGACACACAAGAGTCACAGAATTGATAAATTGTAAGACTTTTCGGAGAGTGACAGAAAAGGGATAACCCTGTTCTGTCACTCTGGAAAAAGAAAAATTAATGTAGGTTGGGTAGAACGGAGTGAAACCCAACAATACCAATTTCTTCGGGTGTTGGGTTTCGTCCCTCAAACGCCACTTCTCTCAACGCGGGGAACCCGCGCACAAGAGTGGCTCCCCAACCTACGCCTAAATTAATAAAAGTCCTTAAGAATAAGGGTTTTGGATTTTTATAAGCGTGAGAGTGATTAAAGAGGGTTATATCAGTTATTATAAAAGCTCACGCTCCAGGCGCAAAGGTGCAGAGAAGTCTGCAAAATTTTTTTTGTAACTAATCAAACAGACATCATATTACCAACGATACAGCATCAGGAAGAATGGGCACGGCGTAGGCAAGATTACTCGATACACCAATATATTACGGATGCCGTGCCCCTACTGCAACAAATTATGAATTATTTATAGATGCCTTTCCCTTGGGATAAGCAAAAAGTTGCTGAAAGCACGGAGGTTTCGGAATTAGCAGAAAAATTTATCAGGCAAACTGCTCTTAATTTTAACTCCTAACACCGAACTCAGGTTAATTTACCTTCTCAAATTCGTATACCGTAGTTTGTTTCGCTTTAACTTGCAATAAAGTGACACGAGAACCATCACCGCCCTTTGGCAAATTTATTATTCCTGTAACCCCATTAATCGAGAAATTTGACTGCTTAAATATTTTTTTTAGTTCGCTGCGGTTTTGTTCTTGCTCTAAACCTTTGACAACTGCATCTGTGGCATCATATGCCATAGCAGTACGCCAATTTGGACGCCAGTTTTGTTTACTCCACAGTTTTTGAGCATTGTCAACAAAAAGTTTTGCTGACTGGTGCTCTGGATTCCAAGGTATTGAGACTAACATCCCATTTAAAGTAGATCCATTTTCCTTAAGTATTTCAGGTGTGTTCATTGTCGGAGAACCTAACAAAATGATATCTTTTCTTTTTTGTTTCACGGCTTTTGCCATTTTTATGGCTCGATCAATATGGTTTACATTAGGCAATAATACTAGAGCTTCCACCTCACTTGCTGTAATAGCTTGAGGTAAATTATCCTTTAAATCCAATTTCTCTAAATCACAACCTCCATTTGGTGTAACATCTGTGATTTTTTTACCACTGATAGATTCTTCGGAACGTCTTTTGATAGATTCTTGAAAGCGTCTTTTGAGTGTTATACTAGCCTTTGCTCCCGAATCATAACAAATAGCAATTTTTGTTAAACCTTGGTCTTCGACATTGTTGATTAGTTTGTCCACGGAAGTAAAGATAGGAGGCATCGTATGTAATATTCCCCTATCCTTTACAGTCGCAGCATCACTGGTAGGTGTAATTGCTACTAATTCTGTGTCACTATACACTAGATTGCCAGCAATTGAAGCATCGCTAGAATTGTGTCCTACTACCGCCAAAATATCTGTATCTGCAACTAGTTTTTGAGCAATTTTTTTAACTAAATCTTTAGCATCGTTATCATCATTAGCAATTAAAACTTGTAATAGCCTGCCATTAATTCCACCTTTTAAATTTATTTCATTTTGACGTTGAGCTACACCACGTAAGATTTCTTTAGCAACGGTAGGATTAGTACCAATAGGTACACTCACAGCAATTTTTAGTGTGGGTGTTGTCTTAGCAGCTAGGGCATTATTTTTATAAATTAATGCTTCTGGATCATCGGGGTTATATTGCAAGTATTTCTTAAAAAAATCGATCGCACTTTGAAAATTACTATTTGCAAATTCTTTTATCCCATTTTGTTTATTAGAGTTTATATCTAACGAATTTATATCTTGCTTAAATAAAATATCTTCTCCTAAACTCATCTCTCTGTCTAATTTACTACGTTGTGAACTAATATCTCGTATCATAAATATACTGGCTGTAATACTACCTACTATTGGTGGCAGTAGCAACCATAACCATTTTCGGAATTTACTAGGATTTTTTTTATATTTAGATATTGAAGCTTCAATTAGTGCTATATCTTCATCTCTCAACCCTAAAACTTCCTGGAGACGCTTTAATCCATTACGAGTTTTATTATTCAGTGGAAATTCATGCTCAACAGCCTTGCAATAAGCTTCTTTATATCGCTGTAATTTTTTCTGATTAATTTCATAAGGTTCCAAAACCTCAAGCTGAATTTGGTTAGCTTCTTCCAGTGTTAGGCTCCATCTTTCCCTGAGTTCTTCTAAAGTTATATAACCGGTACTAGAAATTTCTCCTTCGCCCATTTTTGCCCAATACTCAACTTCTTTGCGATATATGAACTTGGGATCGTCAATAGGTGCTTGAGCCAGTGTGATTTTGTAGCCTTCTTTAATTGCATATATTTCTGGCTTCATTGCTGGAGCAACTTCTTGAACCTTAGTTCGGGCATATTCATGCAATTCATCAACAGAAATCCAAGCATCTTCATCTTTGTCTGCTGCACCAGTTTCTAACCCCTCAACTATGTAGCGGGTATAAGTTGAGATATCCGATCCTTGCTCTTCAAAAGAGTATTGGGTGGAAGTTGAAGATGTTAGAATAGCTCTTCCCTCTCCACCCAATTGGTTCTTGATATCCACAAAGCGATCGCTTTTAGCATTCAATCCATTAGCAAAAGCTCCGCTAAAGCAACAATCTAGAATCAATACCTGACGCTTGGAGCGGCTTTTGTCCATAATGTTATGCACAAAACTAGCTTGCACCGCTGTTGAAGTTAAGAGTTCTCCTCTATTGTTTTTACGGGTATCACAAGTGGCAAAATAAAGGTTACCGTAGTCATCCTTGATACCATGACCAGAAAAATAAAGCAGTACAAGATCGTCTTTTTGCAAATCTGAAAACAAAGTTTCAATCTCTTCCCGCATTGACTGTACATCTGGATTGGCAAGTTTTTTTATACAATCAAAGTCACCAATTTTTGGGTTATCCAACACTCCTTGCATAGCCTCTATATCTTTTGTAGCGGCTGGTAAACGGGCAAAACCATCTTTATACTCACTCACACCAATGAGCAATGCTACCTTTGCCATGTTGCTATTCTTCCTTGTTTGTGAGATTTCCTAGCTTCCAGCGACGAACTTTTGAGCTTGTTCCACAGCAGTAACTAACTCCTGCTGATTAGTAGCTTTCACCTTGAGCTTTTTACCGTTTGCTTCAACTTCCAACTCAATAGCTTTCCCACTCAGTCGCTCTCTAACAAATCCCGCTAATTTCTTAAAATTTTCAAAACTGACTTCAGCTTGTAACATACCCAAAATGGAACCCCCTAAAGACTTGGCACCTGGGGGTATTTTTGTCAATTCGGGCTGTCTGACGTTTTCTACTCCATCAATATCTTTTATCTCTTGCAAAAGATTTACTGTTAGTCTTTCTAGCTCTTCTGCTTCTAAATCCCCATCTTGAACAGCAATGGTCACTTTGATATTGGTTTTGTCTAACATGTTGAGTTCTAGAACTAAATAAATGCTATAAAGATATACATACAAACAACCGTATTTTAACGTAATTATTATCTGACCAGCATCAGAAATTTGTAAAATCTCAGGTAAAATAGGCATTTTTATTTGGAAACTGCCACAGTTCAAGAGTTTTGCACCAAATCAAACAGCGTAAACATACTAAGCAGGTATCATGAGCAATATATTTAGACTGATTGGTTTATCAATGGCACTAACTCTATTGTTATTGTTTGGTTGTAGTCAGCAAAAAGATCCTTCAGTGGATGGTTCAAATATTCCCCCAAAAAAACAGCTATCTTCTAAAGAATAAAAATCACTTCTGATGCAACTAGTATCTCCTTAAACTTTGGAGTAAATGCGAATAACACTGGACAGATGATTCAGGAGTTGGGAGTAAATATAAGTAAAAATATTATATCCAATACACAGACTGTTAATAATATCAAAGAATTATCCCAAAAGGACTGGCTGGATATAGTGAATCAAATTGCCAGCAAAGACAAATTGAACATTTGTGAAAAATATCAATTGGGAAAAAAAATGCTATATATACAAAAAGAAGTTGATAAAAACCAAAATTTAATTCAGAATAAAATAGTAAATCTATATACTAAAATACCAGATAGATTTAGGGGAAAAGCCAATGAAATTTATCAAGATATGACTCCTTATTTGAAAAATAAAGGTTTAAAAATAGAATATCATCCAGAAGAACTTCCTGTGAAATTTGATACTCAATGTAATCTTCACATGAAACGAAAATATGAAATTAAAGTTATTGGCAGGAAACTTGTGATTAAACTTGAAAATATGAAAAAGCCCTAAAATGATAAGTTAAAGAATGTCGCAACTAAATCCCCTCGTTTCTAGGTTCTGCCTGGAAACCCATTAGAGGAGGCGGGAGCCTCCAGAGTTAACAGGAGGCAGAGCCTCCTCAAAATTCATTACAAGGTAGAACCTTGTAACCAGAGCCTGGAAAAATAATAATTACAGGCTCTGATTGTACTCTCGTGCCAAGGCTCTGCCTTGGTACCTGTGGCGGGAGGCTCTGCCTCGATTTGGAGGCGGAGCCTCCAACTCCATGTTCCTTGCCAGAGACAAGGAACAAGTCTTGTCACAGATTTTGTATGAACATTTACCCTCAAAAAAGTCACAAAATCAACACCCTAGGCAGAGCCTGGAAAGATAGATTTAACAAGGTTTTCCCCTTAACGAGGATGCCATTCGCTTTTAGAATGCTTATACCCATCTTGACAGGGTTAGCAATAGATGGGTTACGGAAAAATAATAATTACAGGCTCTGATTTTCTCAATAATCTTGTGGTGCAATATGTGAATATTCTTCTTACAAAAGTCTATCTAATACTCATTTCTCTCTCTTCTATTTCTGCTAGTTTACTTTTTCTTTTTCTACCCAATAACAGGTAGTAAAATATTGCAATCTTCACCAAAAAAACAACTAAGTCCCATCTAGGATCGCCAGTATCTTTTGCTAGCCATATAGCAGGAGTAGGAATAGCAGAATCCTTAGTACTGAGAAATAATAACACAGACAGATTATTTGCAGCGTGTAAACCTAATGCTAACTCCAATCCATTATCCTTCAGGGTAATCATGGCAGCAAACACACCGAAAGCAAAATAGTACAATGCCAACCAAATTGGTCCCCTGGACATTTCTGGGTTAACAAGGTGTAAACTCATGAACACAACACCATTGATAATAAGTAGTACCAATGGCTGTTTGAGAAGTAAACCTAATCCCTGCAAAAAATAGCCACGAAATAGAAATTATTCTGTGGAAGTCTGAATCGGGGTTAGTAATAAAGCACAGGGAAGTAAAAGAAACCACTGGGCTGGATTAAAGGCAAATTCATAGTTTCCTGGATTCAGAATCAATTCCAACCCCATCAAAATTGCTTGGAACATAAACCAAACTCCAAAACCTGAGAGTAGGCGTTTGAAATTTATTGCAGCATTGGGATTAATAAGGGTAAGAAATTTACGCTGGTGCAACCACTTAACAGCAAGAAATAAGCCCAGCCCAAGAAAAATAAAACCGACATTCATGGTGACGAATGCAGCCACTGAAGGAGTTTTGATAAACTCTGTTATTTTTAATTGTAATTCTGAGGAATCCAAGACACTATTGGGAGAAGAAATGCCGATAAATGCAATTAATAATATTCCGGTGATAATATTCCCGACAATGAACCAGAGAAAGAAAATTAATAATATTGCTAATAAATAACGCCACCAACTGTTCTTTCCCTGTCGCGCAACCTCTAGATAACTTTGACTCATTTGTTTTATCCCCAGAGTTAATTATTCTTTTATTAGAATTGAAAAACTACAGCAACAACTTAGGGAATTCCTGATTGCCTACACATATATTCATATATAGGAATCCGGTTTGATTTATGAAATTACTCGTGAAGGTAGGGAACTCTTAACGGGGAATAGGGAACAGAAAGTGTACTGAGATTTTTAAGCGCAACAGACGCAACAACGGCTTCTCGTAAGAGTGCGTAGGCTACATCAACAAAAATCAAATACAAAACCTCACCCTGTCCTGTCAGACATCCCTCTCCTTATTAAGGAGAGGGAAAGATTTTTACCCAGTAAAAAGCGAGGGTGAGGTGAAATTATAAATTTGCATGTTATTTTATCTACCTTCCTCAAAAGATTATTATTGTTGGGTTTCACTTCGTTCTACCCAACTTACATTTTATTGTAAGTGTTTAACCGGACATGGTATCATTGGTGCTTTGGCAAAAATTTAAATTTCGGACTTCTCTAAAAAGTCCAGAAATTGTTGGGTTTCACTTCGTTCTACCCAACCTACACTTAATTATAAGTGTTTAACCGGACATGGTATCATTGGTGCTTTGGCAAAAATTTCGATTCCGCACTTGTCTAAAAAGTCCAGAATCTGAAGATGATGATTGAATATTAACGATAAAAAAGTTTACAGTTGCTAAAATCTGGGTAATCATGTCAGTATTCCTGAACTGGAAACAACTGGATTGATTTAGTGGTTACCCACATTGCTTGTGTATAATCGGGTGCTTGACCAATTTGTACCAATATTTAGGCGGTTTATGGCTAGACTTTCCCAAGAATTAGAGCGATTTTTTTTTGAAGAGCAGAAATCACCGGAGGTAAATTTAACAGATATTCTGTTATTAGCAGGGGAAAGAATTTTCGGTTTCCTGTTTGTGATTTTGTCTCTTCCTTCAGCTTTACCAGTTCCCGCACCCGGTTATTCCATACCTTTTGGCGTTCTGATGCTCATATTGGCAATACAATTGATGATTGGTGCGAAAACTCCTTGGCTACCCAAAAAGATGGCAAAGCATCCCATCAAACTGGAAACAGTGCAGGGATTTTTGAAGGCAGGGCTTCCTTGGTTACGTAGAATAGAAGCTGTCACTCGCCCTCGTTTATCATACATATGTACTACTTTACCAGGTAAGGTAACTATTGGTATTGCGATCGCACTCATGTCCATTACTATGATGATACCTATTCCTGGTACGAATACTTTACCAGCGATCGGTATTTTTGTCACTGGCTTTGGTTTACAAGAAGATGATGGTGCAATCAGTTTAGCTGGTTTGGTTATTTGCTTGATGGGAGTAGTTTTAAGCGCTTCTATTGTGATAGCTGTAGTTTGGGGTGGTTCTAGTCTGGTGGACTTAATTAAAGTTTGGTTGGGAAGGGGGTAGGAGTGAAGGAGGGAAGGAGTGAAGGAGGGAAGGAGGGAAGGAGTGAAGGAGTGAAGGAGTGATAGAAAACTGTCAACTGTCAACCGTCAACATTACTTATTACTTATTACTTATTACTTCATCACTCCGGGCGGGGAAACCCCGCCCCTACTTCCTCACTCTTCATTTAGCTTGTCAAAATTTGTCTGAAAATAATCACCAATGCAATGATAATCATCATCACCAAAGTTACTTTCCCACCAGGAACCAAAGGCTGATTTAATATAGAAACTTTCCTTTGTTGCCAACTCATCAATGCCGGAATTATACCCCCTAAAACAGAAATACTGTAGGTTCCAGCGTAATCTAAGGCTGTAAAGAAAATGCTGGGTTGGAGCGTACCTAAACTCAAAGAAGGGAACAGTACCAGGGAAATTAGAGGTAAACCTCTAGAAGATGGGTTAGATGATACTCCCTGGGAAATACTACTAAAAAAGTCCAGTAAACCATACACAAACCCAATAAACGATGTTGCGATCGCAAATTCTGAAAAAATAGATATAAGTATTCCTAACCATTCCCCAGCATTACCTTGACGCAAAAACACTAAGGGATCAAATACTCCTTGTATGGTATCATGACTCACGCTACCAAAAATTACCGCATTCCATGCCAAGAACATAATTAGGGGTATCAAAGAACCAATAATAATTGCCTGACGAATTTTGAGTGCGTCTCCCTCTAACTGAGTTACCACCACTGGCACTACATTATGGTAAAACATGGCTACCAGCATCACGGAAACAGCAGGAGATAGGGCAGCCCAATCTTGAAATTGTAATTGTTCTGGGTGAATCTGTGTTGCTCCCAATAACAATAATCCAATAAATGAAGCAATCACAATCCCTACTAGAACACCGTTGACCTTTTCAATTAACCTATCTTTACCAACATACATCATACCCCCAAAGATGGAGGTAAAGGCAATGCTACCTGCCCATCCCGGTACATCATTTATTCCCCATTGTGATAATGATGACGCAATAATTTCTCCACCCTGGGAAACATACGCAATCAACAATGCATAATGCAAAAATAAATAAGCTACAGCAGCAATTACTGCCATTGGCTTACCCAGGGTATTGGCAACCATCCATAATAGATTGCTACTGGGCTTACCATTCAAGCGCATGGTGTTTAAAGTTACCTCTGCAATCAATAATCCGGAGAGTAAAGTATATACCCACACCCCTATCAATAAAGTTGTAGATGGAACTACTCCAGACGGTAAAGTAACCGCAGGTAAGGCAAGAATACCTGCTCCTACAGTAGTTCCAGCGACTAAGGCAATATTTCCCCAAATACTTCCCGGTTGATGGCTAAGTTGGTTTCCATCTAGTTGGATATGAGAAAATAGTCGAGTCATTTCAGTTATCAGTTATCAGTTATCAGTTATCAGTTACCCCATCGATGAATCGATGGGGTAATAGTTCTACATTCTTCATTCTAAATTCTAAATTCTAAATTCCCCTTGACCATGCACATCAATTCAGCTCAAAAGCTACTACCATTGCCCGAATTTTTACCTAGTCAGCATTGGCAAAATCTGCGTCTCATTGCCACGGATATGGATGGTACGTTGACAGTAGGAGGTAAGTTTACCAATAAATTGCTGAAAAATCTGGAGGATTTAGGGGCATTAGGGATCGAAATATTGGTAGTTACGGGGCGTTCTGCGGGTTGGGTAAGTGGACTGAGTAACTTGATGCCCGTAGTAGGTGCGATCGCAGAAAATGGAGGATTGTTCTATTTATCCGGCAATGATACACCGATTATCTTAACTTCTATGGAGAACCAAGGCAATCATCGCCAAAAATTAGCAGGGACTTTTGCCCAATTAAAAGCAAAATTTCCTCGGATTCAAGAATCAGCAGATAATTGCTTCCGAATTACCGATTGGACATTTGATGTTGCAGATTTAACTACAGAAGAGCTGGGTACCATAGATAATCTTTGCCAACAAATGGGTTGGGGTTTCACCTACAGCAGTGTACAGTGTCACATCAAACCCCTAGAACAGGATAAAGCACCTGCGGTGTTGCAAGTATTGGGAGAGCATTTTCCTCACATTTCTCCCCAAAATGCGATCGCTGTGGGGGATAGTCCTAATGATGCGAGTTTATTTGATACCAGTTATTTCCCCATTTCTGTAGGTGTTGCCAATATCTTAAAATACACCCATCAATTACCCCATCAACCTACATATGTAACTTCCGCAGCCGAAGGGGAGGGATTTTGTGAATTAGCTGCATTGATTCTACAAGCAAGAGGGTGAGTAGGGGCGGGGTTTCCCCGCCCGGAAGGAGTGGAGGAGTGAAGGAGTGAAGGAGTGAAGGAGTGAGGGAGTGAAGGAGTGAGGGAGTGATGGAGTGATGGAGTGATGGGGTGAAGGAGGGAAAGATAAAAAATCTTAACTCCCAACCATCAACTAACAACTAACAACCATCAACTAACAACTAACAACCATCAACTATCAACTAACAACCATCAACTAACAACTAACAACTGTCAACCTGACTTACACCTCTTTCAACGGAACTGGTAACTGATAACTGTGATACAAGTAGACATTGGCAGTCATTTTAAGCTAAAGTTGTAATGAGTTTGATTTAGACATGGGAAATCAGCAGATATTCATCACCAAGCTTCAACACTCTTCATTCTGATACTGCGATCGCCGCAGTAATTTAACAAAAAGCAACGATTAGAGGAGTAAATGGAAGTTAACAATGGTTGGGTATGTACAATAAGGAACAAGTATTAAAAAAAAGGGAAATTCCCCGACATTTAAGAAGATTGAAGATATGCAAAAGCAAGCGATATTGACAAAACCCATTCGATCGTTAGAAGATGCTCTGGAAAAGTGCCAAACCCTGGGTATGCGGGTTAGCCGCCAGCGCCGCTTCATTTTAGAATTACTTTGGCAAGCTAAGGAACATCTTTCTGCACGGGAAATTTACGATCGCTTGAATCAGCAAGGAAAAGATATTGGCCATACATCTGTATACCAGAATTTGGAAGCTTTATCTAGTCAGGGGATCATTGAGTGTATAGAACGCTGTGATGGTCGTTTATACGGCAATATCAGTGATTCCCACAGCCATGTCAATTGTCTGGATACAAATCAACTTCTGGATGTTCATGTAAATTTACCAGAAGATATAATTCGCTTCGTAGAAGAGCAAACAGGTGTGCGGATTACAGATTATAGTATTAATTTTTATGGCTATCGCCAGGTGGGGGAAGAGGGAAGGAGTGAAAGAGGGAAGGAGTGAAGGAGTGAAGGAGTGAAGGAGTGAAGGAGGGAAGGAGTGAAGGAGGGAAGGAGTGAAGGAGTGAAGGAGGGAAGAAATATTCTTTTAACTTTTGACTTTTGACTTTTGACTTGATAACTTCTTCATTTTTCTTCAAAGTTGGGTCTGAATTTTATAGAATTCTGAGTTAAACTCAGTTTGGTCATGATTCTCAAACTCAGATGGTAACATGGGTTCTCCTTCTGCACTTTCAATGATTCCATGTTCAGGAGAGTTAGGGGGAAGTGCTTCTGTTCCCACACTAGAGTCATTACTTACGGGAAATGGTAGCTGTTTTTTCTCCTCCTGAGTTTGCTGTGAGGGTTGAGGGAGGAAAATGGCACCGTTGTTACTAGCTACTTCTCTGTTAGCATCATCAAGAATGGCATCTATTAAGTAGGTGTTGCTCAGGTTGGCTGATTCGAGTTTCACCCTTGTGAGATTCGCGCTGGTGAGATTTGCATCTGTGAGGTTAGTTCCTGTGAGATTTGCACCTGTAAGATTAGTTTCTGTGAGGTTAGCACCGGCGAGATTCACCCCTGTAAGATTTGCACTGGTAAGATTAATTTGTGATAAATAAGCTGCTGATAAATCCAGAGAAACCAGGGATGTAGCAGCAGTTCTGTGAATAAAAGCATGGGGTGATAACACTGAGGTGCGGGCGTTCAGCATTGTCAAGGCTTGGGGATAAAATTGAGTGGGATCATCTGGATTACCACAGGGGGAGAAAGGAGTTTGCAACTGGCGATGAATACCACAAAGCAGTAGAAATACATTTAGTCCCACTGCTGCATTTACCTGTTCTGTGGTGATGGGATTATTCAGTGAGTGAAAATAACTTAAGTGTTGGTTGGGGATCCCCGTGTCTAACCAGTAACCACCACAGTAAGCATACCAAAAAGATTGGAGGCGATCGCATAATATTTTCCAGGAGAAGTTTTGCTTGTCTTTTCGTCGCAAGTTCTCCCATACCAGTTCTTCTAGGTTCTGACTCAAAATACCATAACCCAGTAATTTATAAAGGTAGTGGGCTACATCATCAGTAGATTCAACTATAAAAGATTGTTTGTTAACTGTATTTTTCTGACTTTGGGTCAGTATTTGCAGCTGATTAGCGATCGCTTCTGCACAGAGTAATTCTCCCATCTGAGTGTGGGAAAATTCAAGTCTTACAGAACTATTTTTTGCAGATGTGGGGGTGTGAGTAAAATATAAGGCTGGTAATTGATGGATATTTGCTTGACTATTAATGATGTGATGGCGTTGGGAGTGGAGAATTTGCAGGGCGATTGCTTGCATCTTGGCTAGTAAATCAGCAGGTTCACCACCTTTGAGTAAATTAGCGATCGCTTCTGGGGTACGATGAATATGGGCAGAACCGGCACGCCACAAAATAGTTTTCATTCCAGTGGTTAAGGGATAGCCTAGCAACCAACGATTCAGACTTTGGTAAATTTCCCATAATAGGGGAATATGAGTTTTTTGCTGTTTGTAGGCTGAGGGTAAATTTTCATTGTTCCATAACCCATCACGATGCAAAATACCTAATAAATAGAGCATCAAGGGTTGGCGAACTAGGGAAGATAAGTGGGGTAGTTTGGACTGACGGTTGAATATGCTCTCTTGTTTTAAGAAAGTAAAATAGTTTTGAGCAACGTTTAAGGATTGCACATTTGTCCAATACTGAAACCACTGTCGCCACTCATCCTGTTCCCAAGGTTTGATTGCTAGCCGTTGTAATTGTGGTAATACCTCTGGATATAAATCCTTTAGCACTTTTGAGTTACTAGTTAACACCACCTGATGTTTACCTTGGGACTGTAACTGCAATAACTGCTGAATCAAGATTTTTTCTGCCATTGTCCCCTGAACGCAAGGCGGTAATTCATCCAATCCATCCAGTATCAATAATAAGCGCAGACGATTTTGCCTGAGGATATCAGCAAAGCTAATCCGAAAATCCGTTTGTATCCCGGAGGCTAGAGTATCGATTAAATTATTTCCATAAGTTATATCTCGGAGGCGAATCAGTACAGGCATCCATTGGGGATAAAGCTTCCAAGCTGCCTTTGCCGCTAATTGTTGGCAAAAACTAGTCTTCCCATAACCTGGAGGCGATTCGATGACAGTAATATTTTGTGTATCTTCTAACCGCTCCCATACCCAAGTAATTAAATCCACTGGTAGGGAAGATTGCTTTTCTGTACCTACGGGTATACCTTGGGGGGGTACATAAATATCCTTCAAGGCAAAGGACTCCATAAATAGAGGTTGGGAGCAATTTGACAGTAAACTAGCTCTGTAGTTTTCTAAATAAAGGTCTATTTGGTCATCCAGGATGAATTCAGTGGATTGTGTTTGTGCCGATTGTTCTGGATTGGGGGAATATGAATTTCCTAAACGAACGAACTTTTGGAGTTGAGCTAAGGGTGCAGTGCGATCGATAATAACTGTTAGTAAATGTCCTGGAAGCCCATGCACTAAACGCTGAATAATTAATTTTGCTTCCACTTCTTCAGTTCCATTAGCAACTAACCAAGCTACGGTAGCGTTATTCATCTGCTGTACCAGCAAAGAATCAGCAATCAAAGACAGAGCCTGTTCTGCTTGAGTATCCGTGAGTTTACCCGGACGGATAGTATTTAACAATGCTTGTAGTTGGGGATTTGGGAACCCTAATTGTCCTAGAGTATTTCCATGCCCACCAACGGGAATCATTGCCCTATCTAACCAGCATCTTTGTAAACTGGTTTCTTCCTCTAAAACTTGTTGTAAACCATTTAAGTAGGCAGTTTGGAATGCTAACCACGTACCTTCATTACGTTTTAAAGGTTTAATTTGGCTGAGATTATGTAACAAATTGGCAGTTAACTGAGCAATTACCTTAATTTTCCCTTTGACATCACTCAAAGGCTGTTCTAATACTTCTGCAAGACTACATATGTCAAAAGGAGTCAGGCTTTTAACTTCCATATCCTTAACAATACGGTATGCCAAACCAGACATCTGTCCCGGAGAAAATCCTTGTAACAGAGATATTTCAAGATTGTGTTCCGCTAACCAATTTTGAATACTCGAGTCCATTTAATTACACTGTTGACTGCTGCCTATAGTTATTATCTTCTATTTTTTTTCATACTCCCTTCTCGGTGTAAGATTACCTATCTCCTAAACCTCTCTATCCTCTGCGTTCTCTGCGCCTCTGTGGTTTTTTAATCAGTAATCTTTGGGGAGCATAGGAGTGAAGGAGTAGGAGCGGGGTTTCCCCGCCCGGAGGGAAGGAGGGAAGGAGGGAAGGAGGGAAGGAGTGAAGGAGGGAAGGAGTGAAGGAGGGAAGGAGTGAAGGAGTGATAGAAAACTGTCAACTGTCAACCTTACTTATTACTTATTACTTCATCACCTCATCATCCCATCATCCCAAGTGTGGGAAGAATTAGAGGCGCAAGCATTGCGCCCTTATCATTGGTAAAATTATTGCCATAAATTACCTTAGATTCATTCTTGTACCAATTCTCTGTAACAACGAACTTAATATAATTACAAGTGACTTTGCGTCTTCGCGCCTTTGCGTGAAAATTATGAAGCAATATTAAGCTCAAATTCATGGAGAAATAGTATTAGACCCAATTTACTATTTGGTTGGGTTAATATAACGGCTGTATTGACGAACAAAATATGAGCGACGATAGCCATCAGGGGGTTCCTCAGGAACATCACCCACTAAAATTATTGTTAATTGACCAAGATCCCATTTTTCGCCTGGGACTAAGGATTGCATTAGAAGAATTACCCGAACTAGAAGTGGTAAGCGCAGTAGAATCTGATACTGCTGCCTTACAAGTATTAACTGAATTATCTCAAATTGATCCAGAGGGAATAAATCTGGTAGTTCTGGAATTAGGTAATGGTCGTTCCCCATCCAGTCAACAATTGGGTTTACTACTGTGCAAGCAACTCAAAGCTCAATATCCCAACCTTCCCCTATTTCTCCTCAGCGCGGTACAAGAGTCAGGGTGGCTATTAGCAGCAAAGAATGCAGGTGTCGATGGTTACTGTCCTAAAGGTATTCCCATTCCAGAATTGGTGGCAGCGATGGAACGGGTAAAAGCAGGGGAACCCTATTGGTTTGGGGAAGGAAATTTATTAGGGACAGAATCATCAGCAGTTGTCCAGACTAGGGAATTAAACTCCTTTGCTCAGTTCAAACGCGATTTAAGACTGTCGGCGATGGGCTACATTAATTCCAGGTTGGCAGAGGTAAGGGAAAAATTGCAAATTCCCGGACAACCTCTAGTAGAAAAGGCAATTTTAGCAGGGAGGCGGCGGGAATTACTGGCAGCACGTAAATTAACTCAATTTGTATTGACATCATCCCAGGAAAGGCAACAACAGCAGCAAACCCCAGAAATAGATTACGAACAGTTACAATCGGCGACAACTCCCCCTGGAACTAGTGAGGTTACTTCATCAGAATTGTCTAGAATATCTACTGAGGCACCTGCTTTACTGAGTCCTAGGGCATTACAATCAGAATTATTCGCTTCTGTGATTAATAAACTGCAATTCAGCTTACAAAATATCAGTGATGTTCCTCTAGAAATAGACATTTTACGGGAAGATAAAAAACGGGAATTACTGTATGGGATTCTGCAAAAATTATCTGATGTTCTCGATGAGTTGAGAGATTCTCACCTGGATATTAGTCAATTATCAGAAGTTTATCGAGTTAGTTTAACAGATTTATGGCAAACAACCACCACAGACTTTTTTGGTAAGTTTTCTCGGGTTAAGGTAGACAATCAAGATGTAGAAATTGTGAATTTACTGCTACAGGATGTAGAAATAGTTCAAACAGGAATTTTGGATAAAATTCCCTTAGTTTTAGACCTCTTCTCTTATTTAATTTTTCAAACCAATTTAACTATTGATAATACAATATACCCATCATATAGTAGTGAAGCGAAAGAACGGGGTTGTATGCTGATAGAAAATTTATTGATTCAAGTAGGAAATAGTGTTATTCAACCCCTATTAAATAGGTTGGCAGATATCAATGAGATTAAGAAAACCTATTATAATCAAACCCTAGCTTCTACCAGGGAAATAGAAAGAATTAGAAATGATTTATCTTGGAAATATCGTTTAAGGAACTATATTCAAGAACCCCAAGAAATTTTTGAAAGCCGCTATGAAATATTTGTGTTTGCACCTCGTGGTATTGCCAAAACATCAATCTATTCCCATCGGAGTGATGAATTAGCCCAACTTACAGGCATTCCCCTCACCGTTACCTTAGTACTAGAATTTCGGGATGCGATCGCTCCTCGTTTACAATCATTAGTATCTTTCTTAGGTAGCGGTGTAGTGTTTGTTTTAACTCAGGTAGTTGGCAGGGCTATTGGTTTAATTGGACGGGGAATTTTACAGGGTATTGGTAATGCTTCTTTACCAGATAAGAATTGGCGACGAAATAATGAACGGGGTAAATAGGTTCATACAAGTTTTAACTAGGTGTATTGGGTTTAAGTTCCCCACCAATTTGTGTAGCTGGGTTGGTGACGGTTCGCTCATTGCTTATAAGAATTCCAGAAGCGTAAAACCCAGTGGCTTCAGCCCTGGGATATAAGCTAGCGTGCGACTTTAGTCGCAGTGTTCTTGAATCAATGTATCTATGTAATCTCTAAGCCGTTCCTGCCAGTTAGGAACGGCTTTTAGTTTTTCTAGCTGTCCTTGTCGCGGCTTAAAGCTTACAGGTTTAGTGCCTAGTGGTTTGTCACCATAAGGTAAAGCACCTAATTTATGATTTTTCTGGAAAGGCATTTACTGTTAGTATATATATTAGTATACTAATACAATAACAAACATTGAAAGGTCGGTCAATGGCTAAAAAGAAAAGTAAAAAGGTCAAAAAGCAGATGGGTGTACAACAAATATTGTTGCACCCTGACAAAGAAACTAAAGCAATATTAGATTACCTGTGTGAGCAGTCTGGGAAGTTGTACAACTGTAGTGTTTACTTTGCTCGGCAAACATTTTTTAAGACGGGTAAGCTACTAACTGGTAAGTTTGACTTGATATACGAGGTGACTGTAGGTAAGACTGCTATTGCTCAGTCACTACCATCTGTTCCGGCTCAACAAACCTTGCTGTCAGTTGCAGAGGCTTTTAAGTCGTTTAAAGAGTTAAGAGAAAAGTATTTTTCTAAAAGCTTGCATTTTAAACCCAAGCCACCTAGTTATTTGAAAGGTTCAAAGCTGTTTAAGGTTGCTTATCCTAACTGTGGTGCGGGTAAGCCAAGTTTGAGGGGTGAGAGTATTAGGTTCCCTCTCGGATTAACTGTTAATAGATGGTTTGGGATAAAAGAGTTTTTTCTCCCTATGCCTTCAAACCTTGATTTTAACAAGGTCAAAGAATTTACCATTCTTCCTAAAAACGGCGCATATTATTTAGAGTGTAGCTACGAGTTAACACCACAAACACCTGCTTTAGACTTTGAGCAAGCCCTATCTATTGACTTAGGAACAGCAGATAACTTGGCAGCTTGCGTAGATACTTTGGGTAACTCTTTCTTAGTGGATGCTCGCCACATGAAAGCGATGAATCAACTATGGAATAAGAAAATATCTACCTATAAAGAAAACAAGCCACAAGGTTTCTGGAACCAATGGCTTGACCGAGTAACACGTAAGCGTAACCACCAATTAAGAGACGGTATCAACAAAGCTGCTAAGTTAATAGTTGACCACTGTTTAAAGCATGGTATCGGCAACTTGGTAATAGGGTGGAATGAGAGCTTTAAAGTTAATGCTGACATCGGTCGGGTTAATAATCAGAAGTTTGTTCAGATGCCATTAGGTAAACTCAAAGACCGATTGGAGCAGCGATGTTCGCTCCACGGTATTAAGTTCCACCAAACAGAAGAAGCATATACAAGCAAGTCTAGCTATCTAGATGGAGACTCCCTACCTCAGTTTGGAGAAAAGCCAGACGGGTGGAAAGCTAAGTCCTTCGGACACGCTTCGCGAACGGGTAACAGAACTAGACGCGGTTTGTATCGCACTTCTAAAGGATATTTGGTAAACGCAGACCTAAACGGGTCAGCAAACATCCTTCGTAAAGTAAGCAGAAACTTAGGCTTAGACCTGAGCAAACTGTGTAGGCGGACTTTGACAACCGCAGCTAGAGTCAAGCTATGGCACGGGTCGAGTAAGACCCCTCTGTGTAAAGCTTCTCTGTAAGCAAAATAATCTCAGGGTTTTAGCGTTCGCGCAAGCGTGCCGAAGGCATAGCGGAACCCACCAGAGTGTCAACCCCGCATCACCGCATCTAATAACACACCTGCATCAAAGCGAATCGGATCGGTACATGGTAGCCCTGTTTCTGACTGTGTCTGACTAATGGCATCTTTCGCTGCATCATCATCTAAATGGGCGGTGTTTAAGGCAATACCCACCACAGGTACGGGAGCAAAAGCACCAGCAGCCCTAGCAACACTTTCATATAACTGTATAACCTCTGATAAAGGAGGGATGGGAACATGGGCATGTTTGCGGATGTGGGTTTGTCCAGCCCGGTGTACTAATATCAATTGGGTAGGCTGGGAACCACGGATGAGGGGTAAGGTAGCAGTAGAACCAGGATGTAATAAAGAACCTTGCCCTTCAATATGTAAAATGTCGTAGTTTTTACCAAAGCGTACCACCATCTGTTCCACTGCACCGGCAGCAAAGTCTGTCCGCACGGCATCTAAAGCTACCCCATCTCCTGCTAACATTAACCCTGTTTGTCCCGTGGGTAGGAATTTGGAAGCCATACCCCGCAATTTTGATGACCAATGTAACTCTAGGCTGGTGGACATTTTCCCTATAGCCATGTCTGTAGCCACCGTCAACACTCGACGACAGGGAAGGGTACGCGCCATGCCACTAGCAATACTTAAATTGGGTGGTTCCTTGCGAACATCCCAAATTAACTGCCCTGGTTGAAGCAGTTCTTTCAATTCGGGAATATTTGCCAATGGTGTATGCAAACCATTGACTATGGACATACCCGCAGCTAAAGCATCTTTGAGTTCATGCCAATAATCATCGGGTATATTACCACCTCCAGGGGCAATACCAATTACCAATACTTGCGGTTGATATTCTAGTGATGCTGCAACGGAGGAAACAATGGGCACATCTCGCTGAATACCCGTTAATTCTGGTAATGATTTGCCCGTCGAAATGCGATCGATGGCGGCGACGATGGGGGCTTCACTATAACGTAAAATTGATAACCCTGTTTTGCCTCCTAAGCCAGTAATTCCCTCATGGAGAAGGATGGCAATACGTTGATTAAGTGATAGACGCACGTTTTTGTACCCCCAATCCTGGTAAATTATTTGGTAAAAGTCTTCCCTTTTCTAAGGTTGCTCCTGTAAAGGGATCGTCAATTAAATTTAAATGGCTATCTAAGTCTAAATAGTCAGCTAGTGGTGCTAGCTGTACTGCGGCTGTGTTGGCTAATGTACTGTCGGAATAGCAACCAAACATTACTTGTAACCCATGCGCTCTAGCTGTATGCACCATCCCCATGGCTTCTGTTAAGCCTCCAGATTTCATCAGCTTGATATTAACACCATCTATGTAATCTGCAAGTTGGGGAATATCCTGACTATGAAAACAACTTTCATCTACAAATATGGGTAGGGGTGAGGACTGTTTGACTGACTTTAAATGCTGTTCTTCTCCCCTGGGAAGTGGCTGTTCTACATACTTAATTCCCAAATCTGCTAACCAACGGCACATAGCGATCGCATTTTCCACATTCCAACCTCCATTGGCATCAATATATACCTCTAGTGTGGGTGCTTCTTCCCGCACCGCTTGCAACATCATTTGATCTGCTGCAATGCCATCCGGACTACCTAGCTTCACTTTGAGAATTTGTATATCTGCAAACTCTAACCAGTTACGTACCCTTTCCCTGGCTCCCTCTGGGGTATTAATACCAATGGTGACAGAAATTGGTGCGATCGCATTTTTATCCAGTCCCCACATTTGCCATAAAGGTAAGCCCACTCGCTTCCCTAGCCAATCATACATCGCCATATCCACAGCTGCGATCGCTGCCGAAGGCAGTTTTTCTCCTCCTACCACTTGTTCTATTTGTTGACGCTGTAAGGGATGAAATGATTGCAATGTTGGTATTATTTGCTGCAAACTATCTTTGATAATCAGTGTAGATTGACGATGATTACCAACACCAAAGGGTGATGCTTCCCCCCAACCTTCAATGCCGTCTGCCTGAATTTTTACCCATATATTTTCAGTGTGGGCAGTAGTACCGCGACTAATAGTCAGGGGAAACCGCTTATTAACGGTAAATGTTTCCACATCGATGTGCATAATCGCTTTTGCTATGGGGTGGGGCAAAATTAAGTTTAAGTGGTAATTTCTGCCTATTTTTTACATCTGTTATACTTTGTTACAAGCATTATTTTTTTGTGATTATTTTCCCCATTTCTTTATTAATTTTAGTTATGAAAAATTTAGAAAGGTGGCAAACTGTAAATTCTCACATGGTTGTTAATCATCCCTGGTGCCAAGTGAGACGAGATGAAGTTAAATTACCTAACGGTAATATTATAGATGATTATTTTGTGCATATTAAACCAGATGTGGCTATGGTTTTACCCATTACTGAGAATGGGGAAATAATTTTTGTCAGGCAATATAGACACGCATTTAGTGATTTTTTTATTGAGCTACCAGCAGGACATTTTGAACCAAATCAAGAAAAAGCAGAAATTGCAGCCATGAGAGAATTAACGGAAGAGACAGGGTATGTTGCCACGAGTGTACAAAAAATAGCGACTCTATATGATAAACCAGGTAAAGATACTAATCAAATTCATTTATTTTTAGCAGAAGATGTGATTAAAGTTGAGGAACAGCAGCTAGATTTAACGGAAGAAATTGAAGTGTTATTAATTCCCAAAGCTGAGGTTTTTACCAAGATTAGTCAAGGTGAAATCTCTGTGGCTGGGACAGTTGCCGCATTATTTATGGGATTAAATTGAAGAAGGAAGAAGGAAGAAGGAAGAAGGTTTGAGGGGGGATAAACAAATGTAAAGAGCACGTACCTCACAATGACTTTTGAATGCGTGACTTTTGACTGACGCTCAGCGGTTGACAATATCCTGTTTTGCAACTCCCATTTCAACTAATTCATTAGCTATATCTATTTCGGTTGCATTCCATTGAATCCAGATTTTTTCATCTTTAATATCTATATGCATTGAACAGCCATATACGCGCTGTTTGTTTTCCCAACCGACATGAACAATTTGATAATGATTTCTTTCTGTATCAAAGATAGTTTCTACTTCAATATCTCCATAAGTCGGTTTATAACTAGCATATCTCGTGAGTAATTCTTGAACGTACTGCCTATATTTATCTAGCTTTGCCATCTCACAATCTCCTCTATTTCTACATCATAAATGATTAATTTTAGTTGATATTCTTGAATTTGAATCTGTGTGAAAGAAAGCATGAAAAAATCATTATATACTTCTATGTTAATTGCTAGATATAAATGACGTTCTGGATCTTTTTCCCTCAACGCAGTACGATAATTAAGAAATTGTCCGAAAGCAGTATGAAAATCAGCTATGGCTGAAGTACTGAGAAAACTTTTGATTTCAACTGCAATTTTATACCCATTTTTTTCAGCAGCAATTAATTTCTCTGCTCCCAAATCAATATACATCTGTACCCCACCAAAACTAATATATAGGGGGTCATCAGTAATTATCCAACCATCTTTTTGTAATGCTGATTTTACGATATCGTGAAATTTATCTTTTGCTGACATAATCTATTGTAAATCAAACTCTCTATTTCCCTAAGTTAAAAGAGATTGAGTAATTATCTAGGAATCCGGTTTGATTGTTGAATAAAATTAGGTAATTGTAGGGTGTGTTATGCTAACAGTGCTCTGCACGCCCGCCATATTACCAGATGGTGCGTTACGCTGCGCGGCAGGACACCCTACGTGTGTTAAGCGCTCGCGCAGACTACGCCAAGAAAAATCAAATAGTAATCCTATCTTATGATTCTAGGACTGCCAACACAGATTTAGGTAATAACTTATCTTTAAACCAGACAATCTTCGCCGGAACATTCTGTAATTTCACCCCGGCTTTATCTAAATTCAACCTCTCCGAAATTGCCAAAATTAAATTATCACAATCAGAACGCCGCACCTGATAAAACTTCTTTTGTAAATATTCCGGCCGCCAATAACCGATAATTTCTAATAAGAATGTGCGTCCATCGGGATGTACTAACCTAAAATCGGGAATCATCACACTCCCCGGTATGGGAACTAAATCCACTTCCCTTTCTAATACCCACTCGGTTTTCATTGCTGACCACTTATCGGCAAAGGAAGCCTCAATCATACTATCATAGGGTTTACCAGGGGGATAATGGGTAACTAAGCCGCACTCAGAATTAAGGGTGAAACGCCCGGTTTTCCAACTATTAGTGTAGAAATCCTTCACTTGCAAAGTAGCCGCTAAACTCCATCTGGTAACATGAAGTAAGGCAGGAATTAATTTAGCGATCGCTAGTCCATATCTGGTACTAGGATGAAATAAACTAGTGGGACCATCAATGGTAATTGTAAATCCATGATCCGCATCTCCTTCGATATATGCCATTAATTGAAATAACTTCAAATAGCGAAATAATAATTTATATTCCCCTGGTACATTGCGATGGGCGTTAATAATTAATTGGCTGGCTTTGTAGAATATTCCTTGTACTTGGGATAAGTTATATCGATGGAGTAAATCTTGGGGTGTGGGTGGTTCAAAAATGGTGAGAATTTTATTTTCAGCTAAGTCTGCATATAACCCATCCCTTATCTGGGAAGGTAAAACTTCCCGTTCTAATTCATGGGTTAATTCATCGGCAATTTTGGTTAAGGTAACTTGGGTTGCTGCTTGACTGGGGGATGATTTGGCAGCCAAACTAAAAACGCGCTCCCTTAACATTGGCGGTTCTAAAGGACTAACTACTTCAAAGGTGGAAAAGCCACTTTTGAGAATGTAAGCTAAACCCCGTTTTAATTTATAGTCTGGTGTATCCCCTTCTAAGTCTAAAAGTTGACGTTCTAATAAGCCTTGGGTGTTACCTACTGCTTCTTGAAAACAGGTAATTAATTCAGTGGCTATTTTCAAATGTTGGGCATCTATTTTAACTCTTTTGGGAATTATTTGCTCCCCATTTTGACGATGGATTAGTAAATCTGTTGGTAACATTTTATTAGGTAGAGAGTAGAATTTCGTAGGGGCGTAATGCTTGCGCCCTAGAAGGGTAAGGTGGGCAGTAGGTGGGTTACGGAAAATATAATAATTTCAGGCTCTGATTTGATCAATAATTTTGTGGTGCAAGATGTGAACAATACTTGCGCCCTAGAATGAGGACTGACAGATCCCCGACTTCTTAAAGAAGTCGGGGATCTAAACATCTGGAAGGGATCGCTCACACCCGGAGAAATTAAGATTTATCTTTGTCTGGTGGTTTCTTCTCTTTATTTGGTTGTGGTTTTTTAGTTGAATAATTGATTTCTAATTGCTCCGCAGCTTTTTGAGTTTGACCCTTACCAGTACCATAAATCACCCGCAAATTACCTTTTTTCTGCTCCTGTGTTCCTTTGTTTTCTTGCTCCCCTCTCCTGCGAGCAGAAGTCCTTTCTTCACTAGTATTTTCCGCAATTACTTCGTATAAAATTGCTCTCTTGTTCGGGTTTTTCCCCTTCCGCAACACCCTTCCCAAACGTTGAATATATTCCCTTGCGGAACCAGTTCCTGATAGAATAATTGCAATACTAGCCGACGGAACATCTACCCCTTCATTCAACACATGGGAAGCAACCACCGTCTTATATTCCCCTGACCGGAACTTAGTTAAAATAGCATGGCGTTCTTTGACAGGGGTTTGATGGGTAATCGCCGGAATTAAGAAAGTTTGGGAAATACGGTAAACCGTGGCATTATCAGCAGTAAAAATCAAGATTCTTTCGGGATAGTGCTTTGCTAATAAATCCACCAACACCCGAATTTTTCCATCCGTACCCACCGCAATTTCCTTCGCTTCCCGGTGGGCTAACATCGCCCTTCTCCCAGCTTGCGATCGCGCACTCATTTGCACGAATCTTTGCCAACCTTGAATACTTCCCAAGGATATCTTTGATTCCTTTAAAAAATCATTGCGAATTTGAATCAGACGGTTATATTTTTCCCGTTCCAGTTTTGATAACTTGACCTTAATCTGCACAATCTCATGGTCTGCTAATGCCTGACCCGCCAAGTCTTCCGCCCGTTTGCGATATACTTCCCTACCAATGAGAATATTCAAATCTGCGTGCTTCCCATCCGTGCGTTCTGGAGTCGCAGATAGACCTAAACGATAGGGTGCGATCGCATATTCGGCAATGACTCGATTAAAATCTGTAGGTAGGTGGTGGCATTCATCAAAAATGATCAACCCATACTTATCACCAATACTTTCTGCATGGATAGCAGCACTATCATAGGTAGCAACTAATACAGGTGTTTTATCCCGCGAACCACCCCCCAATAATCCCACCTCCGCATCGGGAAACGCCGCCAATAAGTGGGCATACCATTGATGCATTAAATCCAAGGTCGGCACTACAATCAGGGTGGTACGGGGTGTAGCTTGCATCGCCATTTGTGCCAAATAAGTCTTTCCCGCCGCCGTAGGCAGTACCACTACCCCCTGTCTCCCTGCCAATTTCCAAGCTGCTAGAGCCTCAGTTTGATGGGGATAGGGTTCCATTTCCAAACTAGCCACCAAATCTATGGGATAAAAACCCCTGGCATCATCGGTAAATTCCGTCTCTGCTGCTTGCAGTGCTTCCACCAAAGGGCGGTATTGAATTGCGGGGACGCGAAACTTCTCCACCCTGTCATCCCATGTAGCGTAGTCCATCCATGCTTTGCCACGGGGGGGTGGATGCAAAATTAAAGTACCGCGATCGAATGTTAATTTCGGTGTGCGAACCATGAGTATTTATTTTATTTCCCATTGGGGGAATAATCAATATTTTGCTATAGCGCTAGGGAACAGGGAAAAGGGAACTCTTAACAGTAGGCTATCAAAGGGTTTGCTGGATTTAGAAATGTCCGCGCCCTAATTTCGTAGTGCTGTACCTCCCTCAGCTCAACTTTGTCCAAAATTAAGAACTTGGTTCTCCTTAATGCTGAAATCCCTCTCCTTAATAAGGAGAGGGAAAGATTTTTGCATCGCAAAAAGCGAGGGTGAGGTTTTTCATAAATGGTGGTGAAATTTTTCTATTAAGACAATTATTTTAATATCCAGGAAATATATTATACATCAAAGTGTTAATTTTATCTACTATTTTCGCTACTTGTATTAGAAAATGATCCACAATTAAAGAAGGAAGTAAGTATAAATACGCCTCCTGGGAAAAGGCAAGGAGGTAGAGGTGATCAAAAATAAAAAATGGGCTTTTGCTAAATTCATAGGTATATTAATAACCTTGTTGGGAACAAGCTTCAGTTTAGCTGAACCTGCTATGGCGGCGGCAGATTTGATAGTCAGGCAGGTGACTACTGGTTCTCCAAGAATAAGAGGGAATCAGGTTGAAGTACCAATCCGTGTCATTGTTCAAAATATTGGCAATCAGACAGCAGGTATTTTTAAGGTATCAACAGAGTACACCAGTCGTCGGGGCACATACGCAGTTCCTTTTACCACTGGAGATAATATTTGGTATCCCTATACAGAGAGACCCCTGGCTCCCGGTAGATCAATACCTTTCGATGGAACAGTCACTTTTCATCCATCTGTGAAGGGTCAGAGAGTTTCTTTAAGAGCGATCGCAGATAGTTGTAGTGGGGATGAATTTATGCCTCCCCACTGCCGTGTTCGAGAAAGTGATGAAAATAACAATAAGTCCGCTAATATAACACTTTCATTACCATCCAGTTCTGGTTCCTCAAAATCAAGTCTGACAGGGAATCAAATACAAAAGCTGTTAGCGGTGCATAATAAGTATCGGTCACAAGTAAGAATTCCACTACTAAAATGGTCTAATCAACTGGCTCAGTCAGCGCAGAATTGGGCAAATAAATTAGCTGCAACAGGTCAATTTCAGCACAGTGGTTCTGGTTATGGTGAAAACATCTGGTGGGGAACACAAGGGGCTTATTCCTTGTCCCAGATGGTAGATAGTTGGGGTTCAGAAAAACAATATTTTATTGCCAATAGTACCTTCCCCAATACCTGTCGCGGAGGTTGGCAAAAGTGTGGTCACTACACTCAAATGGTTTGGAAAAATACCAAGGAAGTAGGCTGTGGTTTGAGTCGTGGCGCTGGTAGAGACATCCTGGTTTGTCAATACAATCCCCCAGGAAATGTTAGCGGTCAAAAAGTCTATTGAGAGTTACTCATACCATTTTGGATTTGAGATTTGAGATTTTATAGACTGCTATCATTGCTGTCAGACCAGTCGCTGGTGTAGTGATGTTGGTAGAACCTGGAAAGTTGAAAATAATATTACCAATACCAGCTACACCTTTAACTTTGTTGGTGCCCAACCAGGTCGGTGGCGAGTATGGGCAGTAGATAATAACGGTAATGCCAGTGCTAAGAGCGGGTGGTGGACTTTCCGTTACAGAAATATCGAAAATGAAAGCCCACGGTTTTTAATCGTGGGATGAAATTTGAGCAAGCACCTTTAGGTGCCTAGTTCCTAGTACCTTGAGCGGCGATGTATTTTTCTATTGTTTCAGATGATACATTGCCTGCTGTTGAGACAAAATAACTTCGAGTCCACATTGACGGCATTTTTTTTAGGTCTGGGAACTCTTTCCTTAAATACCTGCTAGTCGCACCTTTAATTCTAAACATAACTTGGTCAGGGGCTATGTTTGGCGGCGAGTTGATAAATAGATGAACGTGGTCTGGTTCAATCGCTACTTCAATAACCTTGCACATTAAATCTTGAGCGATAATTCTAATCAACTCTTCTAAACGCTCTGCTACAGCGTTTTGAAGAACTTTTTTTCTTCTTCTTGGTGTCCAAACAAAGTGATAATTGATTAAGGATACCGATGTATTTTTGTGTCTATAACTTGTTGACATAATCAATTACTAGTATTAATATGTGTTTATATTTAACAGTAATAAACACGGGGGTGATTGTCAAGTGCTGATGGGGATGGTATTCAAACTAAAACCTACAGGGGAACAGGCAGCAGAGCTAAGTAGTTGGATTGATATGCTTTACTATCAGTACAACTACAACCTAAGAGACAGAAACTATACTTATCAAGCATCTCAGGAAGATTGGTCTAGTAGTCACAATTTTCCGGTAACTCAGTGTGCTTTAACTTGCTGCATATCCCGTAATGGTGCAACTGGTGAGGTTTATACTCAAAAGCCAGACAAAAAGACCGGGTTATTAAAACGTCGTTCTGCTGGCGCTATCCAAGATGCAAACCTTAAAGACTTAAAGAAGTCTCGACCTTGGTATAAACGGGTAAATAGTACTGCGCTACAGCAAAACGTAAAGCGCTTAGACAATGCATTTGATGGCTTCTTTAAAGATGGCAAAGGCAAACCAAAACCCAAGCGCAGAAGTAAGTTCAAAAGCTTCACTATCACCAACATAGAAAATAAGGATATAACCTCAACTGGCATCAATATTAAGAGTCTCGGTTGGGTTGATTATTATAACTCTCGCTCTATCCCCGATGGTTTTAAGGTAAAGTCAGCAACTATTAGAGAAAAAGCCGATGGTTGGTACATCAGCCTCAAAGTCGAGGATAAAACAGTTCCTCAATCGGTTGAGGTTAAGCCGGAAAATATAAAAACTGTAATTGGTTGCGATTTAGGACTAACTAAGTTAGTACATCTTTCTGACGGTTCTCAGATAGATAATCCTAGATTTAATACCAATAAAAAAGCTAAACGTTTAATGCGTGTGCGCTCCCGTCGCGCATCTCGTAAAAAAGGTAAAAGCAGTAAGCGTAAAGCATACAACCGTATCGGCAGGCTGCATAAACGCATTAAACAACGTCGTGAGGCTTATCAATGGCAAGTAGCGAATAAAATTGTTAAACGTGCTGATGCTGTAATTCTAGAAGATTTAAACATCAAAGGAATGTCAGCAAGATGTAAACCAAAAAAAGACGAAAACGGGAACTATGCAAAAAATGGTCAGTCCCGAAAAGTAGGACTTAACCGTTCTATAGCTGATGCAAGTTGGTATTCTTTAACTCAAAAAATTAACGTTGTGGCTGCAAAGTCAGGCGTACTAGTTGTTAAAGTTGCACCTCAATATACAAGTCAAAAGTGTTCCCACTGCGGTCATGTTGATAAAGCTTCTCGCGACGGTGAAAAGTTTATTTGCTCCAATTGCGGACATTTTGACCATGCCGACTTGCAAGCAGCAAGAAACATCAAACTTAAAGGGATTGAGCAACTAGGTCTACCAGTTGCTTGTAAATATCCTGCCAAGTACTTAAAAACGGTACGGGTGGACTGCTCGGAACCAAAACAGCTTCGACTGTTTGAAACGCCCTATCCTGAATCAACAGGGACAAAGGAGATAAAACGCCGCTCTCGCAGCAAAAAGCGTTTGCCGGGGAACTCGTTAGGCGAGCAGTTAAACCTGCTCGATGTAGATCAGATAGTTAATCCTAACTTCTAACTATCTGAATCCCACTCCCTTTAGGGGTGGGAGTAGTCAAAGAGCAGCAGTTAATCTACATAACAAGTTGTACCGCGAGTATTTTCCGGCTTGAATTTGTCGCACTTTCTCAGGCTTTGTCGCTGTAATGACCACCCGTATGGTTTATCAGAGGTATCCGAACCATTAGGCATAACTGTCAGTCGGAAATGTGCTCCCCGGAAATTGGTTAACTTTGAAGTCGAATCTTTGAAATTAGCTGCTTCTAAATTGGCACCCATAAAACCAGCGTAAGACAAATCGCTATTTTCTAGGGATGCTGATTTGAGATTGGCACCAGTAAAGGAAGTTCCTTTGAGGTTAGCAAAATTTAGGTTTGCAGACTCAAGATTAGCTCCAGTAAAATCAGCGTTTTCTAAATTGCTCTCAGATAAAATGGCTGATTGTAAATTTGCATTCCGTAAATTTGCCCCAGATAAATTCATTTTACTCATGTCAGCACCACTTAGATCGCAACGAGGGCATACACCAGTTTCCTTTAACTTCTGCAAGTCTCCTTCATTTACTGCCCAAGCTTGGGGTACTAATCCTAAAACACTGATTAGGGTAATGGAAGCAACAATCTTCAACTGCATATTTTTTAGAGATAATTTCATATCTGAATAATTTACACCAGTATATTATTGATATACTTACAATATACGATCAGTCATGGGTATCTCCGTATAAAGCACTAATAAAGCAACTATGAAACTATGATAAATAGTTATTTTCATGGTGGTAGAAATCTCAGTCACTTCATAGAATAGGGATATCAAGGCTTATACAGAAACTCTATAGTCAACGAATTATGGTGTCCTCCCTAGCTCAATCACTAGAATGGCTAGGGGGGATTATTATTTGGCAAGGATTTACAAAGGATGACAACATATTAAGTATAATTACTTATATGAAAATACGATCTTGAAAATCAAGAAAGGGGAAGGGGAAGAAGTGTTCATGGCTAACCTTCAGTTTTGCTAATACCAAGTTGCGTTCTATCCTAGCAGTTCGAGTCAATGAGATTGCTGCCTACCCTGCGGGAACGCTAAGAGCGAACGTCGCCATGACTGGGGACTATCTTTGAATGCAACTTAGTATTAACTAACATCCTGCTCCAACAGTTGATTTGGAGAAGGATTTTCTATATATTCCTGGGGTGAGCGAAAAAAAGGTGTCGAAAGAGTTAAAAAAGCTAAAAGCATTATTGTAAGGTGATTTGTTGGATAATTCGCTATCAATCTATTCCTTGTTACCTTTGAAGCAAAATACGATGTCCTCACGAAGATGTCCGTTGCGATAAATACCTTGCTTTAACCGTAAATGCCGATAAACTATGGTCAAAGTGGTACATATCCGAAAACTTAACCATGACGGTTGTAGCCAACTCGATGACAATATGGGAAACAGAGGATAATAATAATGACAGAAACAAAATCTAAATTTTTAATTCCTGCCCTTGGCTTAGGGGCGATAGTGGTAGGAAGTATAGCAGCTTATATCTACTTAAAAGGGCCATCAGGGGATGCTTCTGGTGCTTGGGAAAGTGCCAAAATAGTGCCTGATGAGGCGTTGATGGCTACTTATATTACCACAGATCCTCAAGCTTGGGCAAAGTTAGAAAAATTTGGGACTCCTGAAGCTAGACAGCTGCTAGGTAAGGGTTTAGAAGACTTTAATCAAAATATGCTCAAAGAAGGTGGTATTTCCTATGAACAGGATTTAAAACCTTGGGTAGGTGGGGTGATGCTTGCAGTTTTACCTCCATCTCCAGGAACAGAAGCTCAATTGCGTACACCTTCTTCTTCACCCAGACAAGTGAGACGCAGACGGACATCAGAACCGAATATATTACTGGTAGTGGGTATTAAAGATAAGTTAGCTGCTTTGAATTTTGCCAATAAATTAAAGTCGCAAAAAGAGGTTAAAAGCCAGGAAATAGAATATAAAGGGGAAAAAATCATCAAAACTGCTAATAAAGGTAGTTCTACATATACTGCTGTTTTAAATAATACTTATGTGGTTTTTGCCCCTAACCAAAAACCGATAGAATATGCAATTGATACTTTCAAAGGAGAACCTTCCTTTGCTACTAAAGCAGGTGCTAAAGATTTATTAGCCAAAGGAGTTAAGTTACAAAATACCGTTGCTCAAATTTATTTACCCGATTATGCAGAGTCTATACAACAACTCGTTGCTAGTAATCCGAGAACGGCTCAACTACCACCACAAACCCTAGCACAGTTAAAACAAGTAAAATCTATGGTTGCAGGTGTGGGAATTGATGATGCTGGAGTGCGGATGAAAGCGATCGCAACTTTAGATCCCCAGTTGACTAAATTTCAATATAAAAATACTCCTGGAAAAATTATATCTCGATTTCCTGGCGATACTATTGCCCTAATTAGCGGGGAGGGAATTAATCGTTGGTGGTCGGCAATGTTAGAGCAATCCAAAGATTATCCCGAATTCACTCAAGCGGTTAATCTTGTCCGCAGTCAACTAAAACAATTTAATATCGATTTGGATCAAGATATTTTTAGTTGGATGAATGGAGAGTTCGGTATCGCTGCTATTCCCGCTAATCAAGGTTTATTGGCTGAATTGGGATTTGGGGGAGCTTTTGTATTTAACACTAGCGATCGCAAAACTGCTGAAAATACCCTATCTAAACTGGATAAAATTGTCCAGCAACAACCAGTTAATGTTGCTCAAACTAATGTGGGTGGTAAAAATGTGACTCAGTGGCAGGTTCCGGGACAAGGAGCTTTACTATCCCATGGTTGGCTAGATAGCAATACGGTATTTTTAGCTATTGGTAATTCCGTCGCCGAATCAGTTGCATCTGGCCAAGGTAAATCTTTAGATAAAACTGAGAATTTCAAAACTATAACTGGCTCTTTAGCACAGCCAAATGGAGGTTACTTCTATTTGGATATGAACAAAACTTTATCTTTGATTAATCGGTTTGCCACCAGAAGACAACCAATTCCAGCAGAAGCAAATGCTATTCTCAGTTCTATCCACGGTGTTGGGATGGCTGCTAATAGTCCGAATAAATCTACCTCGGAAGTGGAACTTTTATTAGCTCTCAAAACAAAACTATGATAATCGTTTTGTCTAGATATTTACGAGCGGTAAGACCACAAGATAATTTATCTTTTTGAGGGAGTCTGGGGGATACATGGACTCCCCCAGGTTAATTTTGCGGTTTTTCCTAGAAAGGTTCGGAAGTATCGTCATCAATTTCCGCATCCCATCTAGCTGAGAATACCTGTTCCATCATTGCGTCTAGGGCATTAGCATCTAAGCAGCGTTCTCGCCGTTCTTGTAGGGGGGTAGAAAGGGGAATCAGCCGCAGACGGGTACTTTCTTGCACTAAATCAAAGTAGGCTTCTGCTTCTGGAGACTGCTGTAGCTCTAAGTAATCGAAACTATAAATGTTTAAATACAAAGTTTGGTTAGCAACTAGGGTAGAACGCTGGGGATTGGCAAATACTTCAATCACATCTCCTTCACCCTCACTTTGTAATTGATTGTCATGGGTGTATACATAGCGTACTCGCCCTAAATCGCTCAGTAGTTGCCGGATATCATGCTTATTTACAACCACGCCTGTATTGACAATGCACGGAGCCGGTATTTGAGTTTCAGGTAGATGGTAAGTCATAGTTCAATAGCTTGGGGAGCGGAGGTGAAGTACTACACAGCTAATAAAATGATATGCTCTATAGCTTTGTTGACCCCCTACATTGAAATTATCCTATTTTTGTAGGGCGATCGCTTAACTGATAATCATAAGTTATTAATTATAGAATGGCACTCTCAAACTACCATTCATACTTTTTTGACTAAATTGTTAAAAAACGAGTATTTTTTTTAACATTGTAGGTATTTTCAACACTGCAACCAGCATAACAAAATTTTTGTGGGAAATTTCTCTTTCTAGCCAATCTTATTTAAAGCTTTAAAAAATTATCCTGGAGGTTGTGCCGGAACTCAGAGCGTCATCATCATGAATTTGATGCTCTCATTCATAACTAATGTTAAGAATATGACCAAAAATAAGTCTTGGTTTCAGAAATTATGCTTATTTTTTCTATCTAGCATAATTTTTTATACCTGCATTCCCTTGCCTTACATAAAAGGTTTGGAGTTTCAAAAAGTCTCACAATTAGCCCCAGTTATAGGTTTGGTGATTGGAGGAATGTTAGGAATCTTGGATTTAGCGATCGCTGGTTTGGGTATACCAATATTCACCCGTAGTGTTGTGGTGGTTTTAGCTTGGATTGCGATTACTGGGGGGTTGCACTTGGATGGGGCAATGGATACTGCTGATGGATTGGCGGTAGGCGATCCTCAGCGAAGATTAGAGGTGATGGCAGATAGTGCTACCGGGGCATTTGGAGCCATGACAGCAGTGGCAATCGTGTTACTTAAAACTACAGCATTGGTAGATATACAGGAGCATCGATGGCTGATGTTAATGGCTGCTTGTGGCTGGGGACGGTGGGGACAACAAATAGCGATCGCCTGTTATCCATACCTCAAACCCACTGGTAAAGGTGCTTTCCACAAACAAGCAATCCGGTCTTATAAAGATTTATTGCCGGGGTTGATATTACTAAGTATTTTCAGTGGTTTTGCAATAACTTTATATAAAGAAAAGTTATATATTGCCCCAGGAATTTTACTAACGGGAATTACAATGGCGATCGCGACATCAGCTTGGTTTAATTACAAGCTGGGTGGACACACAGGAGATACTTATGGTGCGGTGGTAGAGTGGACTGAAGCCTTGTTTTTATGTATTTTGACTAGTTTTTAGGTGATAGATGTAAATAATTTTGCCAATGGCAAGGGCGCGATCCGCAGCACCCCTACAATGGATCTGCGATCGGACAAATATCAGTGGGGTCATTTCAGTTATCAGTTATCAGTTAGCCCTTCGATGAATCGAAGGGCTAATGAGAACAAGGAAAACATTTTTGACTCTCCACGGATAAATCCACCAGAGCAGCGCGGTCTTGGGGAGCCAGCGTTGCGGACGGTAAGCCACTGCGGTGGTGAGGCAGTACGGTCTTGGGGTCTCCCCAAGTGGAGTAACTGCCGAAAGGGTTCCCCGGCATAAAGGAGGCAGTGCGGTGGACGGGTTCCCCGGCATAAAGCAACTGCCGTCAAGTGGCGCAACCCGTAGACGCGGAGCGGCTTCTCGCAGAGTAGGGGTTGACCGCCGCAGACGACTGGCGTTGGTTTCCCCCATGAGCGACTGCGGAGGGCTTGTATCCAGTTTATTTTTCGGTCAATTCAAAATTGAACGACCATATCACACACAAAAAAAACTCCTGTATAAAAAATACAGGAGTTAATTATTTTACTTTCAGCAATGAAGTAATGAAAAAATATTAGTCGAGGTCAGGCATAGCCATTACTGGCTCATTCTCACGGTCAATACCCTTCTCAAATCCAGCAACAGCCGCACGAGCACGACCAGCGTGCCACCAGTGACCGACGAGGAAGAAGAAAGCTAGAACAAAGTGAGAAGCAGCTAACCACTGACGGAGGTTAACAAAGTTAAAGGAGTTAGGCTCGGTGATAACTCCACCCACAGAGTTAATAGAAGCGTTGGGCGCGTGGGTCATGTACTCAGACGCACGACGAATTTGCCAGGGCTGTACGTCGTTACGAACCTTATCTAAGTCCAGACCATTAGGACCACGCAATGGCTCCAACCAAGGACCGCGGAAATCCCAAAAACGCATGGTTTCTCCACCAAAGATGATTTCACCAGAGGGGGAGCGCATCAGGTATTTACCTAAACCGGTGGGACCTTGAGCAGAAGCAATGTTAGCTCCTAATTTTTGGTCACGAACCAAGAAGATGAAAGACTGAGACTGAGAAGCTTCAGCGTTTGTTGGTCCATAAAACTCACTGGGGTAAACAGTGTTGTTAAACCAAACAAAACAAGCAGCAGTGAAGCCCATCAAAGATAAAGCTGCCAAGCTGTAGGAAAGGTAAGCTTCACCAGACCAAACTAAGGCGCGACGTGCCCAAGCAAAGGGTTTGGTTAAGATGTGCCAAATACCACCAGCGATACAAAGCAGCCCAACCCAAATGTGACCGCCGATAACATCTTCCATGTTATCAACACCAATCAACCAGCCAGCACCACCTAAAGGAGATTTGACTACATAGCCAAAGATTACTGCTGGGTTTAATGTTGGGTTGGTAATGACGCGAACATCACCACCACCAGGAGCCCAAGTATCATAGACTCCACCGAAGAACATTGCTTTGAGTACCAACAGCAAAGCACCGCATCCCAAAATAATTAAATGGAAGCCGATGATGTTGGTCATCTTGTTCTTGTCTCTCCAGTCATAACCGAAGAAAGAAGAGTACTCTTCTAAGGTTTCTGGACCACGGAGAGCGTGATAAAGTCCACCCACACCTAATACGGCGGAGGAAATGAGGTGGAGTACCCCAACCACAAAGTAGGGGAAGGTATCGATAATTTCACCACCAGGACCAACACCCCATCCCAGGGTAGCCAAGTGAGGAATTAAAATAAAACCTTGTTCAAACAAGGGCTTTTCGGGGACAAAGTGAGCGACTTCAAATAAAGTCATTGCTCCTGCCCAGAATACGATCAAACCAGCATGGGCAACGTGAGCACCCAGCAGTTTGCCAGAAAGGTTAATTAGTCGGGCGTTACCAGACCACCAAGCAAAACCGGTGGATTCTTGGTCGCGACCCCCAATCATCATGGAGCTATTAGAGAGCGTTACCACGAGGTAATACCTCCTCAGGGAATATAAAGTTCTGGTGTGGCTGATCTTGAGGTGCCATCCATGCACGGATACCCTCGTTCAGCAAAATGTTTTTGGTATAGAAAGTTTCAAATTCTGGGTCTTCTGCTGCCCGCAATTCCTGGGACACGAAGTCATAGGCACGTAAGTTCAATGCCAAACCCACAATTCCCACTGCACTCATCCATAGCCCGGTTACGGGTACGAATAACATGAAGAAGTGTAACCAACGCTTGTTGGAAAAAGCAATCCCGAAAATCTGAGACCAGAATCGGTTTGCTGTCACCATCGAGTAGGTTTCTTCTGCTTGGGTTGGTTCAAACGCCCGGAAGGTGTTGGAGGCTTCTCCATCTTCAAACAGGGTGTTCTCTACTGTAGCTCCGTGGATAGCACACAATAAAGCTCCTCCCAATACCCCTGCTACTCCCATCATGTGGAAGGGGTTAAGAGTCCAGTTGTGGAACCCTTGCAAGAATAGTAAGAAACGGAAAATTGCTGCTACTCCAAAGCTAGGAGCGAAGAACCAGGAAGACTGTCCCAAGGGGTACATCAAAAATACGCTGACGAATACCGCAATGGGGGCTGAGAATGCGATCGCATTGTAGGGTCTAATACCTACTAAACGAGCAATCTCAAATTGTCTGAGCATGAAGCCAATTAAACCAAAAGCTCCGTGCAAAGCAATGAAAGGCCACAGTCCGCCCAATTGACACCAACGGGTGAAGTCTCCTTGAGCTTCTGGTCCCCACAAAAATAGTAGGGAGTGACCCATTGCATCTGCTGGGGTGGATACGGCTACTGTTAAAAAGTTACAACCTTCCAGGTAGGAAGATGCTAATCCGTGGGTATACCAGGAGGTGACGAATGTGGTTCCGGTTAGCCAACCGCCTAATGCTAAGAACGCGCAGGGGAACAGTAATAATCCTGACCAGCCTACGAATACAAAGCGATCGCGCTTTAACCAGTCGTCTAGAACGTCAAACCACCCTCTGGTACTGGGGGCACGTCCAATTGCGATGGTCATCGGACTAAAATCCTCTTTTAACTAAAATTGCAACGTTATCAAAACGTCTTTGACACATTCTGCTACTTCAACAAGCGGCAAGAATTATGAGAATATGCCACCTTTGTGGTGTACTACTCTCAGCTTGATGCCAAACTAGCTACCTTAACCGTGTATACGGTTGTTGGTATCTTAATCTTTCTTAACTTATCACATTTAGTCTGGCTTTGTGCTGGATTTACCGATAGAAATCTAGTATTTTGTCGGAAAGTATTATTTATAATAAATATCAGAATTTTTACAATCTGACACAACTTTTCTCATAAACTGTAAAACTATGGCAATTTCCACTTGCAACAGTTCCTCTTACCGTGGCAGACTTCTTTAGGAGAACATCTCAAACCCAGGATGGTTCAATGACAGCACTAACAACCACAAACAAAAACGAACAAGTCCTGTATCAGAAGGTTTTAGGTTCGCGACGGTTTAGTAATTACTGGTGGGCAACAGTTGTATCCCTAGGAAGCTTGGGTTTCTTGCTGGCAGGGATATCCAGTTATTTACAAAAGAATTTGCTCTTAGTTACTGACCCCACCCAATTGGTATTTGTCCCCCAAGGATTAGTAATGGGGTTATACGGGGTTGCTGGTTCATTGCTATCTCTATATCTGTGGTTGGTTATTCTCTGGGACTTGGGCGGCGGTTCTAACGAGTTCAACCGCGAAACGGGAATGATAAAAATATTCCGTTGGGGTTTCCCTGGAAAAAACCGTCGCATTGAAATTGGCTGTCGCACCCAAGATGTCCAATCAATTCGGATTGAGATCAAAGAAGGATTGAATCCCCAGCGTACTCTTTACTTGAGGGTAAAAGGTCGTCGCGATATTCCTTTGACTAGGGTCGGTCAACCCATGCCTTTAAAAGATTTGGAAACTTTGGCAGCTGAACTAGCGAAGTTTTTAAGCGTACCCTTGGAAGGGCTTTAGAGGAAGGAGTGAGGGAGTAGGGGCGGGGTTTCCCCGCCCGGAGTGAAGGAGTGAGGGAGGGAAAGAGGGGAGGAGTGATGAATTCAAGACTATCAACTGTCAACCGTCAACTGTCAACCGTCAACCTCTAACTATTTTCAAAACTGTTTACAAGTAATAAGTTTTACCTCTGCCTAAAGTCAGAGGATTCAAACCCAAGAGTTTGGCTTATAACTTTTTCTGCATGTAATGAAGAGGCTTCACACCATATTCTTTGGGCTGAATATGTATTACTTATCACTTATTGCTTGTTACTTATTACTTAAGTCCAAAGGGCTTTGGTGAATCTTAGAAGTTAAAAATCACCATAAAGGTTAAGATACTCTGGTTGTTTCTGGAACTGGCAATGCGGTTAGAAATTACTAAATTTTTAGTTGCGCTGGTAATTGTTAGTGCCTTAGTGTTGAATGGATGTTCAGCACCCACGGCAAATTCTAATACTTCCACAGCTACTGAGAATACTACTCAAAGTACAACTAAGACAACCACAGAGGCAGCTCCTGTCTCAGATACTAAAAAAGAGAGTAACATCATGAAAAATTTACCTAGGCTAGAAGGCAAAGCCACTGTGGTGATGACTGTCAAAGGTTCGCCTATAACTATTGAAGTAGACGGAGTTAATGCCCCAATTACTGCTGGTAACTTTGTGGATTTAGTCCAAAAGGGCGTTTATGATGGGTTAGCTTTTCATAGAGTGATTGGACCTACAACTAACCAAGATCCTTTTGTTGCTCAAGGTGGCGATCCCAAAAGTAAAGATCCTAAAGTTCCTCTTAGCCAGTTGGGCACTGGTAGCTATATCGATACCAACACAGGTAATGCTAGGTATGTTCCCTTAGAAATTACAGCTAAGGGAGAAAAAGAACCAACCTATAGTCAAACTCTACCTAAATCTAAACCACCGGAATTACGCCATACAGTGGGTGCGGTAGCAATGGCGCGATCGCAAATGCCTGATTCTGCTTCTTCCCAGTTTTATTTTGCTCTGGCGGATCTCGGCTTTTTGGATGGTAACTATGCGGTTTTTGGTTATGTCACCGATGGTATGGATGTGGTAAATAAAATTGACCAAGGCGATCGCATTGATTCTGCAAAAGTAACTAAAGGTGCAGAAAATCTGAAACAACCTGGAAAATAATAGTTTGGCAATGGGGAATTTGATCAGTCGCGGGTATGAGCGATCCCCGACTTCTTAAAGAAGTCGGGGATCTGTGACTCCTCAGAGTTCCCCACTTTCAAAATCCAAAATCTAAAATCCAAAATTGATTGAGGTTCTTGTCACTGGTATTGGTTTGGTTTCATCTTTAGGTTCTAACCTAGAGGATAGTTGGCAAAGGTTAGTTGCAGGTAAATCTGGAATTAAATTGCATCAACCGTTTCCAGAACTCAATCCACTACCCCTTGGATTAATCGATCGCCAGCCAGTTGGGTTACATAAGTTAACTCAACTGGTTGTTGCTTCTGCACTCAAAGATGGGGGATTAACTGCACCTTTGCCTGATTGTGGGGTGGTAATTGGTTCTAGTCGCGGTTATCAGGCTGAGTGGGAAATGTATACCGTAGGGGCGGGGTTTCCCCGCCCAGAAGGAAGGAGGGAAGGAGGGAAGGAGTTAGATTTAGGCAATTGGTTGGATACTTTACCCCATATGAATGCGATCGCAGCAGCCAGACAAATTGGTGCTACTGGTATAGTAATGGCTCCAATGGCGGCTTGTGCTACGGGTTTGTGGGCAATTGCCCATGCTGTAAATTTGATTCAAATGGGGCAATGTGAAAGGGTAATTGCTGGGGCGGTGGAAGCTCCGATTACCCCCCTGACGATTGCTGGTTTTCAACGGATGGGAGCTTTGGCAAAAACTGGAGCCTATCCCTTTGATAAATATCGAGAGGGCTTAGTATTAGGGGAAGGAGGGGCTGTATTTGTTCTGGAATCAGCAGAGTTAGCAAGACGGCGACAAGCAAAGGTTTATGGGCAAATTCTCGGTTTTGGGATGACAGCAGATGCATATCATGGCAATGCACCCGATCCCCAAGGCAAAAGTGCGATCGCTGCTGTAAAACAATGTTTACAACGCTCTTGTCTCACAAATACAGATATTGATTACATTCATGCCCACGGTACTGCTACCCAATTAAATGACAAACTTGAGAGCTATTTAATACAAACAATATTTACTCATCAAGTAGCAGTTAGCTCAACCAAAGGGGCTACAGGACATACATTAGGGGCATCTGGAGCATTGGGGATCGCTTTTTCCCTCATGGCTTTGCAGCAACAAATATTACCCCCATGTGTAGGATTAACAACACCAGAATTTGATTTAGATTTTGCGATCGCAACCCGTTCAGCAAAGGTAGAAAAGGTACTGTGTTTCAACTTCGGGTTTGGAGGACAGAATATTGCGATCGCCCTGGGGAGAGTGAGGGAGTGAGGGAGTGAAGGAGTGAGGGAGTGAGGGATGTGTGGGGAGTGTGGGAAGTTAAAAGAATTCACTATCAACCAACAACTAACAACCAACAACTAACAACCAACAACTAACAACCAACAACTAACAACCAACAACTAACAACCCTATTTCCAGAAAATCGATATGATATATAAATAGAAGAATCTTAACAATTGTTTATCAAATGCTAATTTCCTCCTCTGGCTTGTCCAAGGTAAAAGACTCAGTAAGGGAAAAAATTTTGTTTGGTAATGAACCAAGTGCCGAACTCATTGCTATTCTTACTGTTTACTTTGTTCAAGGAATTTTAGGTTTAGCGCGTCTAGCCGTCAGTTTCTTTCTTAAAGATGAACTTTTGTTAAGTCCGGCTCAGGTATCTGCCATTTTGGGCATTGTAGCCTTACCTTGGATGATTAAACCAGTGTTTGGGTTTGTGTCTGACGGTTTACCCATATTTGGCTATCGTCGTCGCCCCTACTTGATTTTATCAGGGATTTTGGGATCTATTTCTTGGATTAGTTTGGCAACGGTGGTGAATACGCCCATAGCAGCCACATTAGCGATCGCTTTGGGTTCTCTATCGGTGGCTATAAGTGATGTAATTGTTGACTCCTTGGTAGTGGAAAGGGCAAGGATTGAATCCCAGAGTGATGCGGGTTCCTTACAATCGGTTTGTTGGGGTGCATCTGCCTTGGGAGGGTTGATTACTGCTTATTTTAGCGGTCTGCTCCTAGAACATTTCACTACTCGTACTGTCTTTTTGATTACTGCCTCATTCCCTTTGTTGGTTTCTGGTGTGGCTTGGTTAATTGCTGAAACCCCAATTAATAAAGATGGGAATAATCTGAATGATGGAAATACACTGAGTATCAAAAAACAGCTAGGGCAACTACGCCAAGCAGTGACACAAAAAGCTATTTGGCTACCCACAGCTTTTGTATTTATTTGGCAAGCCACACCCACCGCAGATTCAGCATTTTTCTTTTTTACAACTAACGAATTACACTTTCAGCCAGAATTTTTAGGGAGAGTCCGCTTAGTAACCAGTGTTGCAGCTTTAGTAGGAGTTTGGATATTTCAACGCTTCCTGAGAACCGTTCCCTTCCGGGTGATTTTTGCTTGGAGTACGGTGATGTCAGCGGCTTTAGGGATGACAATGCTGCTATTAGTAACCCACGCTAACCGGGCTATTGGTATTGATGACCATTGGTTTAGTTTGGGTGATAGCCTAGTTTTAACTGTAATGGGACAAATTGCCTTTATGCCCGTGTTGGTATTAGCAGCAAGGCTGTGTCCCCCTGGAGTGGAAGCGACATTATTTGCTCTGTTGATGTCCGTTTGTAACTTGGCTGGATTGGTTTCCTACGAGTTAGGAGCAGGATTGATGCATTTATTGGGCGTTACTGAAACTAACTTTGAGTTACTTTGGCTGTTGGTAGTTATCACCAACTTCAGTACATTGTTACCTCTACCATTTCTCAACTGGTTACCCCCTGCAAGCTTCCAAGGTGAGACATTTACACCTGATACCATGCCAGAATTGGTGCTACAGCCAGTAGAAGAAAAAGTTGAATAATTATCCAATTTTAGATTTTGGATTTTAGATTTTGGATTTTGGATTGGTCAAAAGTCAAAAGTCAAAAATCAACTCTTACTATTCGCACTTATACTTAGCATAATCGGTTCTAATTCAAATACAGATAACAAGGCACACAATTAGTATATGCAGACTTTTCCCGAACAAGAAAATACATCTACCATTACAGAAAAATCCTATACTCGTGAAGACTGGCAAACAGGATATCAGTCCCTAAAACAAGAGTTTGATTATTGGATAGAAGATATTGAAGGTGAAATACCCCCAGAACTAAACGGTACTCTGTTTAGAAATGGTCCTGGTTTACTAGATATTAACGGACAAAATATTCATCATCCCTTTGATGGAGATGGAATGATTAGCCGCATTACCTTTACCAATGGACGCGCCCATTTTAGCAACCGTTATGTACGTACTCGAGGTTACGTAGAAGAACAAAAGGCTGGTAAAGTCCTCTACCGTGGTGTTTTCGGCACCCAGAAACCGGGGGGATGGGTGGCTAACTTCTTTGACTTGAAGAACAAAGAAATTGCCAATACCAATGTTATTTACTGGGGTGGTAAACTCCTAGCATTGTGGGAAGCATCGGAACCCTATCGCCTAGATCCTCAAACTTTAGATACTTTAGGTAAAGACTACTTGGATGGAGGATTAGCAGCAGGTGATGCTTTTTCTGCCCATCCACGGTTTGACCCTAGTAGTAAATTAGATGGTGGAGAACCTTGCTTAGTCAACTTTTCTATCAAACCAACAGGATTATCCACCACCATTACGGTTTTTGAATTAGATACAACAGGTAAAGTAATCAGAAAACACCTCCATAGTGTTGCCGGATTTGCTTTTATCCACGACTTTGTCATTACTCCCAACTACTGTATCTTCTTCCAAAATCCTGTGAGCTTCAATCCCCTACCTTTTGTCACGGGAATGGCTGGAGCGGGACAGTGTGTGAAGTTTCAACCTGATAAACCAACTCGCATTCTCATCATTCCTCGCAACCCCAAAAATCGGCAAATTAAAACCCTCGAAATCCAGGCGGGTTTTGTCTTCCACCATGTCAACGCCTTTGAGCAAGGGGATGAAATTATTATCGATTCAGTATGTTATGAATCCTTACCAGAGATAGAACCGGGGGCTGATTTTCGTCAACTTGACTTTGATGCGATCGCACCAGGAAAATTGTGGCGTTTTCATCTTAATCTTCAGGATAGTACAGTTCAGAAGAAATTGATAGAAAGTCGCTGTTGTGAGTTTCCCATTATTCACCCGCAAAATGTAGGACGGGACTATCGATATTTATACATAGGTGCAGCCCATGCAGCTACAGGAAATGCACCCTTGCAAGCATTCCAAAAAATCGACTTGGAGACGGGAGAAAGGCAAGTATGGAGCATTGCACCACGAGGATTTGGTGGGGAACCCATATTTGTACCTCGTCCCAACGCCACAGCTGAGGATGATGGGTGGGTATTAGCTGTAATTTACGATGCAGAACACCATCGCTCTGATGTGGTGATTTTGGATGCTAAGGATTTGCATAGGGAACCTGTGGCGCGGTTGCATCTCAAGCATCATATCCCCTATGGGTTGCATGGTAATTTCACAGATAAAGTGTTTGTTAGTTGACAATTGTCAGGGGTGTGAGCGATCCCCGACTTCTCCAAGGATGCTGCTGGCGAATAATGGTTATGACCCCTCATTTATCCACAAATTGGTTGCTAGAGACGTAGCAATACTTGACCACATTAATTTTGCGGGGTGGACATCCAACCGCCAGGGACTCTAAGTCCCTGGCTAATAGCAAAAGTCCTATAAATAGGACTGATGCAATACCCCTCAGAA
>JASJDS010000061.1 GCA_030065055.1 Calothrix sp. MO_192.B10 | reverse complement strand
GTAAGATTAATTGGGTGTATTTTCGAGAGGAAATTGATGATTTTGAGCAGTCTTTGGCGGGATTAATTGCATTATTAAAACATCATGACGATTATGTTGAAAAGCATACTCATCTTTTAGCCAAAGCCTTGGAGTGGGAGAGGAATCAAAAGCAAACGAGGTATTTGTTAACTGGGGAAGAGAAACAACAAGCACAAGCTTGGTTAAAAATACGGTTTAAAGATGAACAAGCGCCTTGTTTTCCCAGTGATTTGCATTGCGAATACATCACTGAAAGTATCAAGAATGGTAATAACTTGATGACTGAGGTGTTCCTTTCCTATGCTGATGAGGATAGGGAGACGATGGAGAAGATTCGCCGCAGTTTGAGACGAGAGGGGATTACGGTTTGGACGAATCTGACAGATATTCAAACGGGGGAAGCATTTAACTCAGCGATTAACCGAGGGATTGAACAAGCAGATAATATGGTTTATTTGCTTTCTCCTGACTCAGTCAACTCTACTTATTGTCAACAAGAATTGGATTTAGCTGTATCCCTAAATAAGCGGATTATTCCTATATTGGTGCGAGAAACTGAGGAAATGCAGGTGCCGTCAGCCCTGCGGTATTTACATTATATTGACCTCACGGACAATCTCAAGGAAGAAGATTACCTGGTGGATGAAAGCCAACTATTGAAGATTTTATATGATGATGCAGCTTATTACAACGAGCATAAAATGCTGTTGGTTAAAGCGCTGAAATGGCAGCAGCAACAAAATAATCCTAGCATTCTCTTACGGGGATATAATTTACGCAGTGCTGAAACTTGGTTGAAACTGGCACAGAAAAGGGTACAGCATCCACCCACACAGTTACAATCAGAATTCATTGATGAAAGTTTACGACAACCAACCTTAGAGTCCCTGGATGTGTTTATTTCCTATTCTCGTGCTGACTCGGACTTGGCGAGAAAGCTAAATGATAGCTTACAAATACAGGGAAAAACAACTTGGTTCGATCAAGAAAGTATTGCTTCGGGGAGTGATTTTCAGCAGGAGATTTATCGAGGAATTAAAGCCAGTGATAACTTTCTATTTATTCTCTCACCAAGGTCAGTAAATTCCCCTTATTGTAAGGATGAGGTGGAGTATGCTGCTTCTTTGAATAAACGGTTTGTGACTCTGCTACATCGCCAGGTAAATACCAATGATTTGCATCCAGAGTTGGGGAAGGTGCAATGGATTGATTTTAATGGAAATGAAGGGGATTTCAATGCCAATTTTAATCAATTGGTGAGAACTCTTGATACTGATAGAGAACATGTCCGCAGTCATAGTAAATGGTTGCATCGGGCTTTGGAATGGGAGTACAAAGATAAAAGTGATGACTTATTGTTGCGGGGTAGTGAATTTTTAATTGCTCAAAACTGGTTGCAAAAAACAGAGCAACAAAAGAAAAAACCTAGCGCAACTTCTCTTCAGCAGGCGTTTATTCAAGCGAGTCAAAATGCCATTGAAGTGGTAGAAAAAGAAGAAAAACGCCGACAAGCAGAAATGCTGCGCTTACAGGAGGAGAAGACAAAGTCAGCCGAAGCAAGACTCGCAGAACAGAAAAAAAATGCTCGGCTACAAAAGTTCTTTCTTGCTGCTATTAGTATAGGATTAGTTGCTGCTGTTGGCTTGGCTGGATGGGCTGTAAAGGAGAAGGAAAAAGCCGAAAATGCTGAGAAACAAGCCAAAAATGCTCAGAAACAAGCCAAAAATGCTCAGAAACAAGCCGAAAATGCTCAGAAAGGTCAACTTAATTCTTTAAGTCAATTTTCATTACTACTCTCCCAGAAAAATGTCAAGTTTGATGCCCTGCTTGAAGCTATTAAGGCAGAGAACCTACGAAGAAAAAAATTTGGAAGCAATACACCCAAAACTGAAAATTTAATTTCGACAGTCTTGCATGAGGCAGTTGATGGGAAAGGATTTAGAGAGCACAATCGGCTGAATAAGCATGGAAGTGCAGTCAACAGCGTTGCCTTTAGTCCTGATGATAAGACCATTGCTTCTGCCAGTAATGACAATACCATCAAACTCTGGAATATTGAAGATGGTAAAGAATTAAAATCCCTCAAGGGGCATACCAGTGCAGTCAACAGCGTTGCCTTTAGCCCTGACGGTAAGACCATTGCTTCTGCCAGTGATGACAATACCATCAAACTCTGGAATCTTCAAGATGGTAAAGTACTCAAAACCTTGGATGGGCATACAGATGACGTTTTCAGCGTCACCTTCAGCCCAGATGGCAAGACTATTGCCTCTGTCAGCAAAGACCATACCATCAAACTCTGGAATCTTCAAGATGGTAAAGAACTCAATACCATCAAGGGATATACAGATGGTGTCAATTATGTCAACAGCGTCGCTTTCAGCCCTGACGGCAAGATCATTGCTGCTGCCAGTGATGACAATACCATCAAACTTTGGAATCTTCAAGGTAAAGAACTGAACACGCGCTTTCGGAGAACCGTCTTTGGGCATAGAAGTGTGGTCAACAGCATCGCCTTCAGTCCTGATGGCAAAACTATTGCTTCTGCCAGTGATGACAACAGCATCAAACTCTGGAACCTTCAAGGTCAAGTACTCAAAACCCTCAAGGGGCATGAAGATGATGTCATAAGCGTCGCCTTCAGCTCTGACGGCAAGACCATTGCCTCTGCCAGTAGGGACAATACTATCAAACTCTGGAATCTCCAAGATGGTAAAGAACTCAAAACTCTCAAGGGCCATGCAAATACAGTCAACAGCGTCGCTTTTAGCCATGATGGCAAAACTATTGCTTCTGGCAGTTCTGACAGAACTATCAAAATTTGGAAGAATGAAGGTAGAGAACTGAACACTCTCAAGCATAAAAATGTAGTCAGCAGCATCGCCTTCAGCCCTGATGGTGAAACTATTGCTTCTGGCAGTTGGGACAGTACTATCAAACTCTGGAATCTCCAAGGTAAAGAATTCAAAACCCTCCAAGGGCATAAAAATTTAGTCAGCAGCATCGCCTTCAGCCCTGATGGTGAAACTATTGCTTCTGGCAGTAGGGACAAGACTATCAAACTCTGGAATCTCCAAGGTGAAGAACTCAAAACTCTCCAGGGGCATAAAAATTGGGTTAGCAGCATCGCCTTCAGCCCTGATGGCAAAACTATTGCTTCTGGCAGTAGTGACAATACCATCAAACTCTGGAATCTCCAAGGTGAAGAACTCAAAATCCTCCGGGGGCATGAAAATCGGGTTAGCAGCATCGCCTTCAGCCCTGATGGCGAAACTATTGCTTCTGGCAGTTGGGACAATACTATCAAACTCTGGAATCTCCAAGATGGTAAAGAATTCAAAACCCTCCAAGGGCATGAATATCGGGTCAACAGTGTCGCCTTCAGCAGCCTTGATGACAAAATTATTATTGCTTCTGGCAGTGGGGACAAAACTATCAAACTCTGGAATCTTCAAGATCGTAAAGAGTTCAAAACCCTCCGGGGGCATATAGGTATGGTATTGGGCGTTGCTTTCAGCCCTGACGGCAAGACCCTTGCTTCTGCCAGTAATGACAAAACCATCAAACTCTGGAACCTTGAGAACCTTGAGAACCCTAAAATTAAACAACCAAAACCGCAAACTCTCAAGGTGCATCAAAATGCTGTTAACAGCGTTGCCTTTAGCCCTGACGGCAAGACTCTTGCTTCTGCCAGTGAGGACAAAACTGTGATTCTATGGAATTTAGCAGATTTAAAATTAGACAAGCTAATACAGGAAGCTTGTGACAAAATGAGGGGTTATCTCAAACACAATGCCCCAGAAAGCGATCGCAACCTCTGTAAAGACATCAACAGTAAATAGGGTTGAAATTTTTGCGATCGCTAACCTAAAAATTATGTTTTATACTCGATTATTAGGTAAGATTATCAGTATAATTAGGACTTGCTGTTCGCGTGGCACAGCGTTAGCTGTAAAAGTCTTTTGGTAGAGGTAGGAAATAGGCAATAGACAATAGTTCCAGCCTATAGGTTTATATTCTTTTTACATGCTAAAAAGCCCATGATGAGATTTGAACTCATGACCTCACCCTTACCAAGGGTGTGCTCTACCCCTGAGCTACATGGGCAAAATGTATTTTGTAGTTAAGAGTTAAGAGTTAGGGAATTGTTTTGATCAATTCACCACTCATAACTCATAACTTTGAAGGTGGGCCGGACTGGATTTGAACCAGTGTAGGCGCTAGCCAACGGATTTACAGTCCGTCTCCATTAACCACTCGGACACCGACCCGTGCTATCCACGATTATTAATCGTAGCACAAATATCTTAAATAGCAAGAGTTTTGCAGAAAAAATTGAAATCTGACTAATTGTCGATCGCCCGTTACATGAGAACATCAATTTGATTATGATTGGCCAAGTAAATGCTTTTGTGGAGATACAATGCCTAAACTACCTCCAAAAGACTATATTCAAGCTGTTTCCTTTCCAGATGAAATTAGTTTGCGCCCCATTGGTGTAGTCCACTCTCCCTATAAAGAGCGACACGGAACGCCACGACAGTCACACCTGGGCACAACTCCCCCAGATTACCAGCCAGCGATCGCTACAATTGAACTATTTGCTGATACGATACCAGAAGAAGCACTCAAGGATATGGATGGTTTTGAACGCATCTGGGTGATTTCATGGCTGCACCTGAATAAGCATTGGAACCCCACTGTTATGCTTCCACGGGGTCCTCGGGTTCGACGAGGTACTTTAGCAACCCGCGCCCCCCATCGCCCCAACCCTATTGGACTGAGTGCTATTAAACTATTAAAAATAGAAGGCTTGGTTTTGTATGTTGAAGGGATTGATTTGTTAGATGGTACACCTGTATTAGATGTTAAGCCTTACGTTAGTTATTGTGATGCTTTTGTCAATGCTAAATGTGGTTATGTCCATGACATGGACAATGCACAGGAGTTAGAAGTTGATGTGTTTGGCAAAAATATACCTATTATTGGGGCTGAAAAATCGGAATTTTGATGAGAAATTCAGTACCATCTCCCAAAGTTGATTGGCAAGATAAATTACCACCATGCTTCTCTACAATAATTTGGTAACTGATGGATAGTCCTAGTCCCGTACCTTTACCTATTTCTTTAGTGGTGAAAAAGGGGTCAAATAGCTTGGGATGTAGCTCTTCGGGAATGCCAGAACCATTGTCAACAATACGAATTATAACCCATTCACCATCAACTATTTCAGTATTAATACGAATTGTAGGTAATTTCTTTGAAGTTGCATATTCATCTTCTAAAGCATCAATGGCATTTGCCAAAATATTCATAAATACCTGATTTAACTGGCTGGGGTAACATTCCACAAGTGGAAGTTCCCCATATTCTTTAACCACGGAGATTACTGGATTGTTTGATGTTCCTTTTAAACGGTGTTGGAGGATGGTTAGGGTACTATCAATCCCTTCATGAATATTCACGGTTTTGAATCCAGCTTCGTCAAGACGGGAGAAATTTCGCAGGGATAGTACAATATTGCTAATTCGTTCAGTACCTAACTTCATGGAATCAAATATTTTCCATAGGTCTTTCTGGATATAATCTATTTCAACTGCTTCTATGTGCTCTTGAATTTCTTGTGGAGGTTCGGGATAATATCGCCGATATAGTTGTAGCAGTTCCAGCAAATCTTGGATATATGATATGGCAGGGTTGATATTTCCTTGAATAAAGTTGATGGGATTGTTAATTTCATGGGCAATACCTGCTACCATCTGACCCAAAGCAGATATTTTCTCAGTTTGAATTAGCTGTAATTGAGTAATTTGTAGTTCATCCAGGGTTTGTTGCAGTTGATCATTCTTTTTGCTTAATTCTTGGGTTCTCTGTTGAACGCGAATCTCTAATTGTTGATTTGTTTCTTCCAATGCAGTTTGAGCAATTTTTCGCGCCTGTAAGTATTCTTTTAATACTCGTAATACCAATAGCCATGCAGGAATGAGCATTATTAAGCTAGCGATCGCAACAAAACTCGACCAAAACAACTGCTGGCGATATTCTATCACTTTATTGTCAATTTGTTGAGCGATCGCCTGATTTCTTCTAGCTACACCATCGGCGTATTGTTGTTTTTCTGTTTCATATTCTGGACTTGACAGCAGTGCTTGTGCTGCTTGTTGTTGATTGTTGCGAACCAAATTAAATGAGCGAGATTCCATTTCCACTAACCGCTCATTGGCTGCATCGGTTTTTTTCGCATCTTCACTGTTATAAGCGTCGGGAGCTAGTTTAATAGATTGCTTAATTACAGCATCAAGCTGAGGTTCAAATTGGCGATACCTTTCTTCCCAAAAACGATTACCAGTAGCTGCATTCATCCGTGCTGACATGGTTAGGACTTCATCAAGATAGGTAATTTGGTCACTCAGGGTTTGCAACTGTAATTCTTGTTGGATAATGCTATTGAAGTTTTGATAGGCTCGTGCAGTCATCCAAATTTGGGGTAAAAATAGCAGTAAAGTAAGTACTACTGTTGTGGTGATAAGTTGGGATGGACGGCGAGTAAGTATGCGGTTGAAACCTCGTGAAAAATTGATTATACCAAGTAAATATTGAGTGATAATGTCCGCTATCTTGTGTAACATATTGTTAAGTATAAGAGATAGAGCTTATAACCATGATGATTCCCATATTCTCTCGATAAAGAACATTTTTGTACAGTTATAGTTCTTTTTAGGCTCTAGTTACGAGGCTTGATTTTGTAACTTATATTACTAAAAATTTGGATTTATTTGCAAGTTAGCCCCCTACGGGAAAATTCCACAACCAAGTATGAAAATGCTTTGTGACTAACTCCTCAAGGGCGCACGCAATGCGCCCCTACAAACTCTGCGCTGATTAACTATTTTCAAGCTATCCCCCAGGGGAAAATCCCACAACCTGCCCATGAAAAACCTCACCCTCGCTTTTTACTACGTAAAAATCTTTCCCTCTCCTTATTAAGGAGAGGGATGTCCGTCAGGACAGGGTGAGGTTACTTTCAAGCTAGCCCCCCACGGTCAAATCCCACAACCAAGGATGAAAATATCTCGAGTGCGGCTCCCACACCTAAGCTGTCAACTGTCAACTGTCAACTAACAACTAACAACTAACAACTAACAACTATTTTCTAGCTAGAATAAAATAAGTAGTGCGATCAAGCCAAACTCCCTCATTTGTGGCTAATTTTTCCATCTCTGCTCGATATTCTGCTTGTAATTTGTCTAATTGTGTCTCGGTAAGTTGCACAAGTGGATTACCCCTAGGATAAAAACTCTCACCTCGCCAATTCAAAAAGACTTTGTTGGTATCATTCAAACTCAGATATTCTCCAAAGGGTTCAATTTCTATTTGCATATCCCTAAAACCTGATTGTTGTAGAAGATGACGACACTTTTCGGGTGTATTCAGAGGTTCGAGGATATGGGGTAGCTTAATATTAAATAATCTCTGACAAATTTCCATTTGCACAGATGACATATAAGCAGTTTCCCCAGGGGTTGAAAATGCAATATATCCGCCATTTTTGAGGAAATGGTACCATTTTCGTAAAGTTGCAGGAATATCAGGCATAAAAACAAGTGCTGAACAACAAAAAATGGCATCAAAGCTATGAGGGTGAAGCTCTAATGATTCAGCATCAGCCTCAATTAATTCAATATTCTTTAAACCCAAGGCAGCTATTTTTTGTCTGGCTTGATGCAACATTCCAGGGGAAAAATCTACCCCCATCACATATCCTACCGAACCAACTTTTTGGGTAGCAGCAATTGCTATTAAACCAGTTCCAGTAGCAATATCGAGTATCTTTTGACCTGGTTTAATAGGAACTAAATCTAATAATTTTTTTGCTTCTTGGGGATGACGTTCTCCTTCATCATCGTAGGCTGTTCTGTTATTAAAAAAATCTATGACTTGCTGTTTATATTCATTCATTTTGATAACAATTTTTGTAATGAACAATTGAATTTTTAGATCATAATACTCGGTTAAGCTCGAAGAGGGATTTAGAATTTAGAAAAAAATTTAATGATTTGTAGGTTGGGGAGCCACTCTTGTGCGCGGGTTCCCCGCGTTGAGAGAAGTGGCGTTTGAGGAACGAAACCCAACACAATCAGCCTTTTGTTGGGTTTGGTTTCGTTCTACCCAACCTACATTTAATTATAAGTATTTAACCGGACTTGATTTTTGGATATCCTCAAGGAAAATAATTCAAAAAAACATGGGTTGCGCCATACCTTCTGTAAGCTTTCTTTCAGAACGCTAACGCACAACCCATCTCATAATGACTATGTATTACATTCCTTAACTCAACAACTCTCCAGTCTCTTGCAAAGCGTGTAACCTGTGGTAAATTCCTCCATGATGGAGCAACTCTTCATGGCTACCCACTTCGATAATTTCGCCCCTATCTAATACCACAATTTTGTCGGCTTCCCTCACAGTACTCAGACGGTGAGCAATGACTATGGTAGTACGGGTTCCTTGGAGTTCTTGCATGGCTAGTTGAATGGAACGCTCCGACTCGTAATCCAAGCTAGAGGTAGCTTCATCAAATATCAACACATCTGGTTCAACTAGTAATGCCCTAGCAATTCCCAACCGTTGTCTTTGTCCACCAGATAACCTGACACCGCGCTCCCCTACTACGGTGTAATAACCTTGGGGTAGGCTCTGGATAACTTCATCTAATCTCGCCATGCGACTAGCTGATTCAACCTGCTCAAAGGTTGCATCTGGTCTACCATACCTGAGATTATCTAAGATAGTACCATTGAAAACATCTACCTCCTGGTGAACGATCGCTAGTCTACGACGATAATTACCTACATCTAGGGTGCGAATATCTTCTCCATCCATGAGAATTTGACCCTGATTGGGTTCAAAATACCGCAATAGTAGTTTTACTAGGGTAGATTTACCAGAACCAGAACGGCCTACTAATGCCACTGTTTGATAGGGTTCAATTAACAAATTGATATCATTTAACACTGGACGATTAGCTTCGTAGCCAAAATTGACATGGGAAAGCTCTACTTTCCCGGTAAATTTATAGGGTGGTTCTGCTGCTGTTGCTTCTGCTAAAAGACCAACTGTATCTTTTCCTGATGGCTGTTGGAGAAATTGGTTAAATCGCAGCATGGAAGAATAACGACGGGCAAAAATTTCTGCCAACACACTAATTGGTTCTAACTCTGCATAGGCCATGCTAGAAAGAGTTAAAGTCATCACAAAATGACCCAGAGAAATTTTGCCATCAATTGTCGCTGCTAAGGTTAAACCTAATACTACAAAAACGCAAAATTGAATGACACTTCTTTGCCAAGTACCAAGTTTGATATACCCTCTATGAATGCGGTAATCAATAACTGTTAATTCCCTTGACAATCTTTGTTTTTGTCGTTTTAGCTCCTTGGCTTCCGTTGCAAATGCTTTGACGGTTTTGATATTGGTGACAATTTCGGATGTGCGACTTCCCGTATCCTCCATATATCGATCTAGACGACTTTCGTACCGAATCAAACGCTGTAAATGTTTTAAGCTGAAGATAAGAATGGCAATAAAGGAAATCAGAAATAAAACCGCAATTCGCCATTCCACGACCAAAATAAATACAAAAATCCCCAATACTCGAAATAGCTTAGGAATTAATTGTCCGGCAATTTCTGGATAAGTCCAAGTATAATTATCCAGTCCTTTTGCTATCCTTGATGCAATTCTACCAGGGTTGTTTTCATCATAAAATTCTAGGGGTAGGGTGAGAATTTTTTCGATCGCCTTCTGATTTTGATCCCGACGTGCTCTTAAGGCTATATCCCAGTGAAACCAACTGGTTAACCAAGGTTGTGTCGGCGCTCTCACTACTGTGACAACAAAAATTAAACCCAACAATACACCCAACGAAAATACTTTATTTACCGGGGAATTGAGGGAATTTGCTAGAGTTGCGATCGCTCCTTGAATTGGTTTATCTAATGGTTGACCAGAAAGAACATTTAAAATCTGCCCAATCCCATAAGGTACAATCAAATCAAATATTTCGTAAACACTGGAGACCCCAATACTCAAAATACTCAATTTCCAGTACGGGCGAAAATAATTGAGAATATCTCTAAATGTTGCCATGATGCACTCTTATCAGGAGTTTTCCCTTCTGATTCAGACCTTTTATACTACATCGTGTATTACAAGAAGTCAAGAACGGATTGGGGAAATCATCCTTGAGGAATAGGAATGTTATTTTATGTTTGTTATTGTGGGGTATTTAAGCCATAGAAAATAATTATATTGGTAATTTGTTTTTATGAGATGGATGAAGGTAGACGTAATTAAAAAAAATTCCTAAACGAAAAAAGATTCTTGTAGAGACGTAGCAATGCTACGTCTCTACCGAGGTATGTGTTGCGATCATTTATTAAATCTAGCTTTCCAGGTTACAAGGTTTTACCAAGTAGATTCATTTTAGGGAGGCAGAGCCTCCAACGGATACGTTTCCAGGCTGAGCCTGGAAACGAGTTATAACAAGTGAAAAAAATTCCTCTGTAGGGGCACGGCACCTACAATATTTTTGCATAGGTCATAACCTTAATAATGCCGTGCCCTTTCTTCACCCGATTGAATATTAGTAAGCAGAAACTATGATTTTCAAAGTAGACATGGTTTATTTAATCTATCTAAACTAAGGCATAATTAAACTTATAAACTAATTCCTAAGTAGTTCATAAGATGCTCAAATTTATTAATGCCCTATTTAATCGCCAATCGGAACAGGTAAAAGCCAATGTTGAGATTTATACCTGGCAAACTTGTCCTTACTGTATCCGTGCCAAAATGCTGTTGTGGTGGAAGGGAGTAAAATTTACCGAATATAAAATTGATGGGGATGCACCGGCTAGGAACAAAATGTCAGAACGAGCCAATGGGAAGCGAACTGTCCCACAAATTTTTATCAATAACCAGCATATTGGTGGTTGTGATGATATGTATAAGTTAGATACGCTAGGTCAACTAGATTCTCTGCTCGCTGCATCATCTTGATTAAATATCTAATCCCGATTCGGATCAGGGAAAAAGACTGTGGTCAACCGCTGAGCGTCAGTCAAAAGTCAAAAGTCAAAAGTCAAAGGGTTTCTCTATCTGGTGAGGTACATACTTGAAGCAGAAAGACTTGGCAATTCTGGATGCTGGTACAACCTCATTTGAGTAGGAACCCCTGTATTACTTATTACTTATTAATTATTACTTATTACTTACGTTTTCGTTCACCCTGCCGATTCCCATATATAAATGTGAATAACTGTCATTAAAGATACTAATGATTGTACGAGATAACTTTGATGATAAGATGGATGATCGCCAAACAACATATAGTCACAAAGGTATATATGGAAAGAATAACAAAGCATTTATGATCATTGGGCAGTGGTAAGCAAATATAAATAATTTGTGTAGTAAAGCACTAGCAATAAAATATGTATGGTAATTCTATTTTGTAACCCATAGAATTTTCAAGTATTTCTGCTGACAAAAAAAAATGAATGTTAATTAAACAGACTCAGTATTTACAACATAGGCAATGGATGAGTCATGCATTAGACTTAGCCAAGACAGCAGGAAATGCTGGTGATGTCCCGGTAGGGGCTGTTATTATTGATTCATTCGGCAACATGGTAGGTGAAGGAGAAAACCGTAAAGAGCGCGATCGAGATCCCACAGCTCATGCAGAAATTATTGCTTTAAGAGCAGCAGCTCGCAAGTTACAAACTTGGCGTTTGCATGAATGTACTCTCTACGTAACTCTGGAACCTTGTCCCATGTGTGCTGGTGCAATTGTGCAATCTCGTTTAGGATTTTTAGTTTATGGAGTGGACGATCCTAAAACTGGCGCAATTCGTACTGTTGAGAACATTCCCGATGGTGCAGCATCTAATCACAGGGTTAGAGTCATTGGAGGCGTTCTTGAATCTACTTGTCGCCAACATCTACAAGCTTGGTTTGCTCATCGGCGACAGAGATAAAAAATAAAGGACAGAGGTGAAACTGTCCAGTAGGAATAGCACAAGTCAGGGAAGAAAATCTACGGTGTTACTATTAAACATTTTAACGATATTCCATTCAGCAACTACCAATCACCGTTATGATGGAACTCCATTCTTATTCCCATACTGAATACGAAACAAAAATTACTACTGTAAGCAATAGAACTGTTACTAATTCTCATGTTTGTCCTTGGTTTAGTCCTCTAGCTTATTTCTTGGGACATAACTTAGTTTTACCCTTCTTTTTTCGTCAGATTAGAATTACTGGACAAGAGAATATTCCGGAAACTGGACCAATAATCCTCGCTCCTACCCATCGTTCTCGTTGGGATGCATTACTAGTACCCTATGCTGCTGGGCGTTTTGCCACAGGGAGAGACTTGAGATTCATGGTGACAATGAATGAATGTCAAGGGATACAAGGTTGGTTTGTCCGACGCATGGGTGGTTTTCCAGTGAATCCCCAACGTCCATCCATCACTACTCTGCGTCATGGGGTTGATTTACTCCAACAGGGAGAATCTTTAGTTATTTTCCCGGAGGGAGGTATTTTCCGTGATGGTAAGGTTCATCCCCTCAAAGCTGGAATTGCTCGTCTGGCTCTCACGGCTGAATCCAGCCATCCAGGATTGGGAGCAAAAATTGTCCCCATAGGTCTAAATTACAATCAAGAATATCCTCAGTGGGGTGCAGATGTCAGTATTAATATTGGCGCGCCAATCTCTGTAGCTGATTATCTCAATGGTTGTGTGAAAAAAGATGCTAAAACCTTGACTCAGGATTTAGGGAAGGCTTTGCAAAAATTAAGTAAGGATCACTTGGTAGTTGCTAACCCTCCTGCCTTGGCACAAGTGTCTAATTCTTAAAGTGATCGCTCACAGTCATTTCAGTTATCAGTTAGCCTCCTCCGGAGGAGCTACGCTAACAGTTATCAGTTATCAGTTAGCCTCCTTCACTCTTGTGCTACGCTAACAGTTACTCCATCAATGAATCGAGGGGCTAATGAAATTCGGAAAACATTTTTTCCTCTCCACAGATGAATCCGGGTGCTTGTATCCAGTTTATTTTCCGGTCAATATTTATAGTTAATATTTGCACAAGATATATCTACCATTTTTAAATATCTAAATACCTAAAGATAACTCCCAATGATTGATTGTGCCCACATCCTGTGATGCCATATCTACCACCCATAATTGCCAATATCCTTTAGTAGATAAAGATAATAATTGTTTGAGTGCTGGATGGGAACCCAGGGAGTAGGTAGCTTGTAAATGCGTGCGACAACCCAATGTGCGACTTTGTAATAATACTCGCTGATTATTGGGAGCAATTAAGTAAATTTCTAAATCTCCCAGAAATTCGTGGCTAATATTAACCTTGACTTGGATATCTTTGACTGAGCTAGATTCAGAAATCGCAATTATACTATTGATCCCTTGGGGATAGTTGTCGGGAATTTTGATGGAGCGATCGCTTTTTTCCCCTATATATCTGCTAGGCACCCCAGCCGCCACGCCCATCTGGTAAGCTGCTTGCACTGCTCGAGCGGCATTAACTTTGCCATAACCAAACCACAGGGAATGACCATTCTCGTCATAAGTACCCCCACGCATTCCTAATTGGGGATCGGCATTAGGATCAACAATTTTATCCGCAGTTTCTTCTAAAATACCCTTGACCTGTTGAGCCGTTAAATCTGGATTTGCCGATAAAATCAGGGCTGCGACTCCTGCTACTACGGGGGTAGCACTGGAAGTACCGCCAAAGTTGCTGGTAAAGTCTCCAGGATTGTACCCTGCTGCTCCCAATTGATCTGTGGTGAACATTCCCCGTCCTGGGAGGTAAGTGGAAATGGCTGGTTGGGTAAACACAAACCCAGTTTCTTGGAACCACATTCCTGGGGGAGCATTGTTACTAGGGGCACATACAGAAATATTTTCCCCCCAATTACTATAGGCAGCTTTTTGGTTCAAACTAGTGGAAGCAGCAACAGCGATCGCATCGGGATGTACCGCAAAACCACCTAACCAATGGGTATTACCCTGTAAAATCTTTTTCGGCCAATTGCGTTCGTATACTTTTCCATTCACCGGACGGTTGGCATTACCCGCAGCAAATAAAATGACACACCCTTTACCATTGCGTCCTTTCCTGGCAGCATAAGCAATGGCAGCCCTTTGGCGCAGGGACAGGGGGAAGTAAACCGCTGAAGCCCCCCAACTACAGGAAATAACGCTGGCTCCTTTTTCCACAGCCCAGTAAAAGATTTTTTCAATGGAGTGATCATCTAAAAAACCAGTGGTGCGAATGGGCATTAAGGCACAGCCAGGGGCTACTCCTACTACTCCCTTACCATTTTCCTCAGCTACCGCTATACCCGCACAAGCAGTTCCGTGGCTGGCTTCTTTCTCCCCTGGTAATGGTAAAAAATCATTTTCCTTTAAATCTCTAGGGGCAATCACTTTACCAGTGCCTTGAAAATCTGGGTGGTTTAAGTCAAAAGAGTCATCCACCACAGCCACCACCACAGAACGATTACCTCTGGTGATATCCCAAGCTTTTTCCACAGAAATATGGGACAAGGAGCTTAATTGATAACCTCCATTGTGGTTGAGATACCATTGCTGGTTATAGAGAGAATCACGGGGTTGGTAATAGGTTTCTTGGTGGATGAGAATATTTGGCTCCGCCGCGACGACATCCGGTAAAGCAATTAACTTGTTGGCGATTTTTATCGGGTTAGTAGTAGCTTGTTTGCTGACTAAGAACACAAAAGTATTGGGGAGTGCGGTAACGGCTTTATATTCAATAAGATGAAATTGGGTTGTCAGGGAGTGAATTTTCGCAGCACTCACCCCAGCAGCAAATTGAATCGTAACTTCATCGCTAAGATAAACAAAGGTTCCTGGATGATCTTTGAGTTGGTAAACGTGACTGGCAAAAGCAACATTTTCGGCAGCCCTCCCTAGGGACATAGCCCTCTCTAAGTGCTGGGGGCTAACTCGAAATAATTCCAACCTTGCCTGGGGAATACTACGCTGCCATATGCCCCAACCCAACTGGGATAATTGGGATGGTGAGAGTTGGCTATTAAAACGAAGGGTAAAGCGATCGCTCACCTTTTGCAAGCACAATTCTTCCCCACCACGTTGTAAAATCATCCCCAGACTACTTTCTGGCATACCTGTAGTGGCAGCATCAGCAGAATTTATGCGATCGTTCATAAGCGATGATTTTAGCTACTGTATAAAGACAATGGGAACCAGATACAACTGAGTGTAAGTCTAAATCACATAAACTCAAATAAATGGGCTTTGCATTGTCAAAGACCAAAACAGAGTTAAGATACCCAAAGTTTATATTCCCTATTTTGTTGAGTTGTTGCTCCCCTGAAACCCATGAAATTTGCTGCAACTGTTCCTTTAATTTGTTCGACTTTACTATCAGCGATCGCCAGTATACACTGGTTATCTCCAGTTAATGCCCAAGTACAACCCCTACCTCCCTCTTCTCCCAGCCCAATCAATCCTGAAGATCCCAATACCCTACGTCCAGCCACTGAAACTAGCAACCTTTTAAGTATTAAGGGGGGACAACGCTTGATGAGTGAAGCTAGCAGTGCGGTTTCTTCCCAAAATTATCCCGTTGCTTCTAGTAAACTCAAAGAAGCACGCATAGTGTTTAATCAATTATCCAATTCCTATCAACAGCTGTTCTCTAGCTTTTCGGGAATTGATAACAGAGTTGCCGATACTTTACGGAAAAGGGCATTAGAAACTGCTCAAATGCGCGATGAAGCCACCTATCAGTTAGCCTTAGTACATCGCGCCCAAAATAAGCCAGAACTAGCCCTACCTTTGCTAGTACAAATTATTAAAAGTCAAAACCCAACCCGCCCTTTGGGCAAAAAGGCTTATCAGCAACTGTTTGAATTAGGCTTTGTCGATTCTCCTTTTCCCAGAGAACAACGCAATAGCTCTTCTTCTAAAAAATAATCCTTAATTGATAATAGGCAATTGTAGGAGCGATCGCCTATTATCAAAAATCAGAAATAATACCAGTGCAAATCATGTTTGCGACACATCCATTCTTCGTCAGGGCACGGCAGGGTCTAAACCTGTAAAAATCCGGCAGCATGAAGGAAAAACCACCCCTAAAAATAATTAACAAGCGTGCCATTCGTTTATAAGGAACCTCCGGTATGCGTAAAACAAGCGCGTCTTTAGACCTGGGATACAAGCGACACGAGTGACTTTAGTCACTGTATCAATTTAACTTCATCTTGCTAACTTTCGTCCTGACGATAGATAGAAATGTTGTCTAGTGTTATAAGCTGTTAAGCGTCTAAATTGTATACATAAAGCGGGCAGGATGCCCGCACTACAATCACCTGATTTTTTTACTTTATACAATTTAGCTGCGTATTAACTTAGGAGGTGATGAGAATGACATTTACACTCACGTATGAATTTAAGCTAAAACCTACTGCTGACCAGAAAGAAATATTTAACGAGTGGTTAGAGGCAAACCGCCAAGTATATAACTATGCTTTGGGTGAGCGTAAGGACTGGTATAAATCCCGTGCGTGTGATGTAAATTCATGCTCTATCAAAAGTCAGTACATCATTCCTGCTGATACTCCTAGACCTACATATAACAGTCAAGCCAAAGCATTGACTGAGGCTAAAAAACAATATCCACATCTTAAGCAGGTTCAGTCCCAAGTGTTGCAACAGACATTAAAGAGGGTTGAAACAGCTTTCACTTCGATGTGGGAACGTAACTTTGGATTTCCCAGATTTAAAAAGCGTGGTCGGATGCGAAGTTTTGTTTTTCCTCAGTTCAAAAACAATCCTGTTATGGGCAACAAGATTAAATTGCCTGTAATTGGTGTGGTTGGATTTAGAAAATCTCGACCAATACCAGAAGATGCGAAGGTTAAGCAAGTGAGAATTGTTAAGCGCATCTCTGGATGGTATGCAATGATAACGTTGCAGTGGGATGTAAGTGTACCTCAACCGACACCACATGGTAAGGCTTTGGGTGTAGATGTGGGTTTAACGTCAATGGTTGCAACTTCCAATGGTCTTTTGGTCAAGCGTCCGAGGTTTTTTGTTGATGCCGAATGTAAGCTGAAATTGCTACAACAGCGTGTTACCAGAAAACCAAAGGGCACGAAAAATTGGCATAAGGCACAAAGGAAGGTTGCAAAGCTCCATGAATACGTTGCTAATTGTCGTAAAGATTGGCATAGAAAGCTTTCACATCAACTATGTGAAGGCGTAGGGATGATATTTGTTGAGGATTTAAATTTGGTTGGTCTATCCCGTGGGATGTTGGGTAAACATTGCCTTGATGCGGGTTTTGGTCAATTCTTTAACATCCTTGAGCAAACTTGTTTTAACCGTGGTGTCTATTTTCAAAAAGTGGATGCACGGAAAACAAGCCAAATATGCCCCAACTGCCAACAGGAAACAGGTAAGAAGACATTAGCAGAGCGTGTTCATAAATGCGACAATTGCAGCTACACAACTGATAGAGATGTTGCCGCATCTGAAGTAGTTCTGATTAGAGGGCTTGCAGCCGTAGGGCATACGGTCAAGATGCTTTCTGAGGGTAAAGCGGTTGCGCTCCCTATGATGAAAGAATCTCAGTGTCTTTAGACCTGAGAGTGTCAAGTAAATAGTTTGTGAATAGTTATAAATTTCAAAGAAAATTAAATTTTGAAAAAGTTACTCTAAATCATCAAGCTGAAACTGAGAATGTTAACCTTTTCTTTACCATTGGGAACTATATTGTAAACGCTTAGGAAAAAATTACTAAAATCAGATATCCATGTCTTTGGACTTACGTGTATCAAAATTTTCTCCCCTAGCGAGAAATATTTCCGTATTAGTACTTGCAACTAGTCTTGCAGCTTGCGGTGGTGCTACTGACACAGCCACTCAAGATCAGCCAACTCCTGGTAGTGCTACTGATACTGCTGCCACTAGCACAGGAAACTTAGATTTAGGTGGCAAACTCACCATCAATGGAGCTGGAGCTTCCTTTCCTGCTCCTTTATATCAGCGTTGGTTTGCAGATTTGAACAAAAAATATCCCAATTTGCAAGTTAACTATCAGTCAGTTGGTAGTGGTGCTGGAGTCAAGCAATTTAAAGCTGGTACGGTAGATTTTGGTGCTAGCGACGTGGCAATGAAGAATAAAGACATTGACGAGGTTAGTAGAGGAGTACTTTTGCTACCAATGTCTGCTGGTAGCGTTGTCTTGGCTTATAATTTGCCTGGTGTGGAAGACCTGAAATTATCCAGAGAAGTTTATGTTGATATTCTTCTGGGTAAAATAAAGAAGTGGAACGATCCCAAGTTGGCAGCAGCTAACCCTGGAGTTAATCTTCCTGACAAAAATATCACATTCGTCCATCGTTCCGATGGTAGTGGAACCACAGGTGTATTTACTAAACACCTAAGTGCCATTAGTCCAGAATGGAAAAGTAAAGTTGGTGATGGCAAAACTGTACAATGGCCTACTGGTGTAGGTGCTAAAGGTAATGAAGGTATAACGGCTCAGATTAAACAAAGTGAGGGTTCTATTGGTTACATTGAGTATGGTTATGCCAAACTCAATAAAATAGCTTTTGCTACCTTAGAAAATAAAGAAGGGGAATTTATTAAACCTTCTGATGAAGCTGCATCTAAGACTTTGTCAGCAATTACTCTGCCAGAAAACCTCCGTGCCTTCATCACAGATCCAGAAGGGAAAGAATCTTATCCAATTGTGACCTATACTTGGATTTTGGCTTACAAAAAATATGACAATCCTGCCAAGGCTAAAGCTATAGAGGCAATGATTGAGTATGGCTTAACTGAAGGTCAAAAGGTGAGTACGGAACTTGGCTATGTTCCTTTACCAGAAAACGTAGTTAAGAAAGTAGCAGCAGCAGCAGATGCGATTGCTCCTGATTACACAATTTCCGTGGCTAGTAAGTAGAAGACATGGGATAATTATTATCCCTAGGTTTTTCAATCAATAGTCCAATAATTCAATATAGATTACAGTGTGGTTCGCTCCCACACTTTCGACCGTTTGTAGGTCAATTTATTGCATGAATATACAAGACCAAAATATTAACGCCAGAATTCAACCTCGATCGCAGTTAGATAAATCACTGGATCGTGGGTTTATTTGGCTGACAAGATTTTTTGCTTTGGCGATCGCAGCTGTTTTATTATGGATAGCTGTGCAGGTAGGTATTCAAGCCATGCCTGCTATCCAGGAATTTGGAGCTAATTTTCTAGCCAACAGTGCTTGGAACCCTGTAAAAAATAATTACGGAGTGCTACCGCAAATCTATGGTACTTTGGTCAGTTCTTTGATTGGTTTGTTGATAGCTGTACCCATTGGTGTTGGTACTGCTATTCTCCTGAGTGAGAATTTTTTACCATCCCAGGTAAGGACTGTGATGGTATTTTTGGTAGAATTACTAGCAGCTATCCCCAGTGTGGTATATGGCATTTGGGGAATTTTTGTCTTAGTTCCCATCCTCTCAAATCTGGGAAAATGGCTGCATGGTATCCTGGGCTGGCTGCCAATTTTTGGCAGTTCTCCCACAGGACCAGGGATGTTACCTGCTGGGGTCATTTTAGCTATTATGACCTTGCCAATTATTACGGCAATTTCCCGAGATGCACTGATATCCGTGCCTCCTACTTTGCGTCAAGCGGCTGTGGGTTTAGGAGCTACCCGTTGGGAAACAATTTTGAAAGTTCTGGTTCCTGCCGCATTTTCTGGTATTGTCAGTGCGGTAATGTTAGCCCTAGGCAGGGCAATGGGAGAAACCATGGCTGTCACCATGTTGATTGGTAACGCCAATAAGATTGATTTTTCCCTATTTGCACCAGCTAATTCCATTGCGTCTTTGTTGGCAAACCAGTTTGCTGAGGCAGATGGTTTACAGATTGCAGCATTAATGTATGCTGCCTTAGTGCTGTTTGTTTTAACTCTAATAGTGAATATTTTCGCTGAATTAATCGTTCAGCGAGTAAAGCGTATATAGCATATGCCATGTTTGATATTTTATGAGTTCTAGTTCTTTTGACTTGCCAGACAGCGACTTGATTCGTAGAAGTTTAAGTCGCTCTCCCACCTCTCCCCGGACGCTATTTAATAGCTTTATGAATGGAGTAGCATTCCTTTGTGGAGCTTTGGCGTTATTACCTTTAATGGCAGTGTTATCTTATGTCATGATTAAGGGTGTGGGCAGTCTAAATTGGAGCATATTTACAGAACTACCGCCACCTCCATTAGTAGAAGGGGGAGGTTTTCGGAATGCTATTTTTGGCACCCTCCTAATGGTAGGTATTGGTGCGTTAATTACCGTTCCCTTCGGAGTACTAGCAGCGATTTATTTAGTAGAGTTTAGCTCTGGTAAAGTATCCCGTTGGATTCGTTTTGCAACTAACGTTCTCAGTGGTGTACCCTCAATTATTGCTGGGGTATTTACCTATAGTTTACTCGTTTCTACCAAAATTGTGGGATTTTCACCCATAGCTGGTGGTGTGGCCTTATCTGTGCTGATGTTACCGATTATTGTCCGCACCACTGACGAAGCTTTGCAATTAGTATCCAACGATTTGCGACAAGCTTCTGTAGGTTTGGGAGCTACCAACTTTCAGACAGTAACCCAAGTGGTATTACCGGCGGCTTTACCCTCAATTATTACTGGAGTTACCCTAGCAATTGCTCGGGCTGCTGGAGAAACTGCTCCCCTAATATTTACAGCTTTATTTTCTCAGTTTGCCTTTAACGGTTTATTTCAACCCATTGCTTCCCTTGCTGTTTTGGTATTTAATTTTGCGATTGTTCCCTACCCCAACCAGCAATCATTGGCATGGGCAGCTTCCTTAATTCTAGTGTTGATGGTTTTGATTACTAGTATAATTGCTCGCTGGGCTACTAGTCGTAAATCTTATAAATAATTGAGCGAGCCAAAACCACTGAAATTGAGTATTTCCGCCACGCTCCAAAACTCTAAGACATCATCTTTAAGATTCAACCACCGACAAATTGTTATGGCTACTAATATTGATATTGCCAACCAAACACAAACCGTTTTAAGAACAGAGGGTTTGAAGGTTTACTATGGCAATTTTTTGGCACTGAATGACATTTGGCTAGATATACCCAGAAACCAGGTAACAGCCTTTATTGGACCTTCTGGATGTGGTAAAAGTACCTTACTGCGATGCTATAACCGCCTGAATGACCTAATTGAAGTATTTCGGGCTGAAGGTAAAGTCTGTTACTATGGCGAAAACCTCTATGCTCCACACATCGATCCGGTAGAGGTGCGTCGCCGGATTGGCATGGTATTTCAAAAGCCAAACCCCTTTCCCAAGTCAATTTACGATAATATCACTTTTGGTCCGAAAATTAACGGTTTCAAAGGTGATTTGGATGAATTAGTAGAACGTTCCCTCAGACAAGCTGCTTTGTGGGATGAAGTCAAAGACAAATTGCGCCAGAGTGGTTTATCCTTATCAGGAGGACAACAACAACGTTTGTGTATTGCTCGGGCGATCGCAACTCAGCCTGATGTGATTTTAATGGATGAGCCATGTTCTGCTCTCGACCCTATTTCTACATTAAAGGTCGAAGAACTAATTCACGAACTCAAACAACGCTATACCATTGTCATTGTTACCCACAATATGCAACAAGCATCGCGGGTATCTGACAGAACTGCCTTTTTTAACGTCCAACCCTCAGAAACAGGAGAACGGATTGGCTATCTAGTAGAGTACGAGCGAACAGAAGCAATTTTCCAAGATCCCCAACAGGAAGCCACTAAAGAATATGTAAGCGGCAGATTTGGTTAATTCTAGTAGTAGCTACGAATGTATTCCATCACAATCTTGCTCCCTATACTTCTGTATATATGGGGAGCTTATTACTAGACATCTGGTGGAAAAGAATGTAGAGACGTTGCAGTGCAACGTCTCTACAAGGATTTTGGCTGATGCATCTTTAATTTTCACGCCTATCTCTATTGGCTAACGAAAATCAATAAGTCTAAGTAAATGTGCGGTACACCAATGTGATATAAATCATTCAATGGTGTACTGCACACTATTGCTACCAGGAGCGCGTAAGGGTAGCAATTAGTATTATAGTTCATTTGCACTACTTTTGTACTATTTTTTGTACTAATGGTGCATACTCAATAATAATTAGCGATCGCCTTCTCAAGATCGAAATCAGGTAATTTTTGAGTGAGCGATCGCTTTTATGTAGAAATTATGTTGTCAAAGTAGACAGGATCGGGTTCTATAGCACTAGGCAATTAGGGCGCGGGCATTGTTGAATGCAGCAAACCTATGAACGGTAAACTTATTACTTATTATTTATGACTTATTACTTGCACGTAGTGCTATATTATTAGTCCATTGGTTGCCACCTAGAGGTTTTTACTTAATTAGTAGTAATTAATGGGTTACCAACTTCCGTCCCTTAACATTAATTTTGGGTATAGATTCCCGATAGTGTGAGTCTATCCAGCAACGTGGCAAAGCTTCACCGGAAGGAAATGCCAGTTCCATCTTCTGATAAGAAGCGGGATCTTGCATTTCTTGACCAAAATGATCGATTCCTGTTACGTCTGTCACACAAGGGTTGAATAGTTTATCTAAGGTAAGAATCTCGATGATATCTCCCGTGGGTTTATGCATCAAGAACATAGCAATCCTCCTATGTCAAGTGCTTCTAACTAAATCCTATAACGAACGCGATCAAGAAACCTAAAATTGACATACTTTGAAACCTTTAGATGTTTTCGCTGTTGCAAAATCTAGTCTGAAAGGGTAAGGCTTAAAAAAGCAAGTACAATTGATTGCCTCTTAACTGTTAATCTGTTCTTACATAATTCCTTGCCAGATAGAGTTTTATGGCTCAGTAATAATCTAAACCTAAGAAAAAAAATCATACTGGCTAAATTTGGCAAAAATTAACCGTCAGTTTACGTAATTTTTTCCCATCTTTAGCAACTCTTTAAAGGATTGCCAGCAAAATTAACCTGGTAAAATTTGACCATTATTTGAATAATGGGATTAAGTATTGAATGTTCTTCTTCATACCTACAACAGCGAGTTAATAGTGCATGACTTACTGCTTAAATCCCACATGTCCCAAACCCAATAATTCGGCAAACACTGATAGATGCCTTGCTTGTGGTGCAAAATTATTACTACGCGATCGCTATCGAGCAATCAAATCACTAGGTCAAGGTGGTTTTGGTGCCACATTTTTAGCCAGAGACCAATCCCTACCAGGTGAACCTAGTTGTGTAATCAAGCAATTACGTCCATCAGGAACAGCACCCCATGTTTTACAAATGGCAAGGGAACTGTTTGAGCGAGAAGCTTTAACCTTGGGTAGAATTGGTAATCATCCCCAGTTACCTCGACTTCTCGATTATTTTGAAAATAGCGAACAATTTTACCTAGTTCAAGAATATATCAGTGGTTCTACTCTCCAGCAAGAAGTCAAAGAAAATGGAGTTTTTAGTGAAGCTGGAGTCAAACAATTTTTGAGCGAAATTCTACCCTTAATAGAACATATCCACAGTCAAAAAGTTATCCATCGGGATATTAAACCAGCTAACTTGATTCGTCGTACCCAAGATGCCAGACTGGTGATGATAGACTTTGGTGCAGTCAAAAACCAAGTTCGTCAAGTAGCAACGGCACAATCTGGACAAACTGCCTTAACTGCATTCGCGATTGGAACTCCGGGCTTTGCACCTCCAGAACAAATGGCAATGCGCCCCGTGTACGCCAGTGATATTTATGCTGTGGGAGTAACGTGCATTTATTTATTAACTGCTAAATCCCCAAAAGATTTAGAATATCACCCCACAACTGGTGAAATGATGTGGGAAAACCTAGTAGATGTGAGCGATCACTTAATAAAGGTATTGCGAAAAATGCTGGAAGTCTCAGTTCGTAATCGCTACCAATCTGCAAATGAGGTTCTCAAAGACCTAGAAATGGAAGCATATATAGATAGCTTATCTCACAGCATACTAGTCCAATCTTCGAGTGCAACCAAAAGTGATGAACGCGATGATGTAGATTTGAGCAATCATTCTTCTAGCAGTTTTTCCAGCGCAGGTGTAGCACAAGTTGCTGCTGCTATTCGTGCCAGAAAAGCTAAATTAGGGGAAACAGTGGGTGTAAAAATGACAGGGAAGAAAGCTGTGAATACCCAACTAGGAAGTTTAACCCATAAGAGTAATAATTCTGCATCCACAAGGCAATTAAATTCCGAAACATTGCAAACAGCTTATCTCAAAGGAAGGCGAGATTTCTCTTCACATCATTTAAGTATGCTCAATCTACAAGGTGCTGACTTATCAAAAGCAAATTTTCATGCTTCTAAATTAGAAAAGACGAATCTACAAAAAGCTAATCTGCAAAATAGTGATTTTGGTCGAGCCAGCCTCAATCGAGCAAATCTTAGAGATGCAAATTTGACCAAAGCGTACCTCAATTCTAGCGATTTAGAAGGCGCTGATTTAAGAGGAGCAAATTTGAGTTATGCCTACCTTCATAATGCTAATCTGAGAGGAGCCAACTTGTGTGGAGCCAATCTGTCTGGAGCAAAAATATCAGAAGATCAAATAGCTTTAGCTAAAACGAATTGGATGACTATTCGTCCAAATGGCAAGAGAGGATTTCTTTGATGGTGCTTTTTGATAGTGCTTTGAAAAATAAATGTGCTGTTTGTTTGGTAAATAAAATATATATAAATAATATTTTTTTATCTATACGGGTTTAATATCTCTGTCAACTTATTCAGAATATATATTCTCAAAATAATTTATTTAATAATTTTTGTTTCCACTATATAGCAATCCTAAATTATCAGCCCTGCGGGCAGGCTATGCCAACCTAAAAAGTTAGATCCCCGACTTCTTATAGACGCGTTAGCGGCTGACCGTAGGGATACTGTTGGTCGTTCAGGGATATTACCCATCACATAATGATTTTTCGCCACTCCACCAGATGTAGAGACGTAAAATTTTACGTCTGGAACCAACCAATTTGTGGACATATGGGGGGTATTAGCCCCTATTTATCAACGGTATCCTTTAGGGTGAGGGATAATGGGGTTTGAAAACACGCCCTAGGACTCATACCAAGTTGCGTTCTATCATAGTAGTTCGAGTCAATGAGATTGCTGCCTTACGTCGCAATGACTGGGTACTATCTTTGAATGCAACTTAGTATCAGTAGGAGCCGTAGGCTTTAGGCAATGACAAAATATATTTTTCAACATTTGGGATGCTCTCAATTCACCAGTTCAAAATGCTTCACCGAGTAGTATTATGTACGTAGTTATACATAGTTACCAGATATCAGTACAAATATTTTTGTGTCAATGGGAAGGAAGAGGGAAGAGGGTTTAACAGTTATCAGTTAGCCTCCTGCTCCCTCCGGGAGAGCTGCGCTAACGGAGGAGCTGCGCTAACACTGTTCACTGTTCACTGGTTTTAGGTGTAGGAGCCGCAGTAGGGGCGCATTGCGTGCGCCCTTGAGGAGTTAGTCACCCCCGCATTTTCAGATCCGCAGGTTGTGGGATTTGACCGTGGGGGACTAACTTGAAGGTCGAAGACCTTCGGTCAAAATAGGCTCTTGCTATCATGGGTTGTATATAATTCACGTATTTAATTTGTATTAATAAACACCAAGTGTTAAAAAAATATGTACTATCCCAATCAATAATACAGTTGTTGTATAAAATAAACAACATAGAATTTAATTATACAAGACAGGATTTATCAAAATGACAGTGATAGGTATGCTAATATTCAATACCAATGGAAGTGATAGCTTCTGACTTTAAGTTGAAACTAAATTTTCATAATCAATACATTAATTAACATTTCTTAGAATTACAAAGATTCATCTACTATGGCTGATTTATTAGAAGAAGGACTAGCAAAACGACTAAGTTTATACCAAGTATTTCTCAAATTGTATGAAAGCAATACCAGCTTAATAGATGATATTCTCCAGTTAGAAGATAGATATCAGCCGAAGAAAAAAGAACTTACACAGCTTTATTTGCAGGGTGTGATAGATGAATCAGAGATTTATGTAATCACAAATTTATCTACGGGTAATACTCAAAAATTACTACAACCACAGCAAATATGGACTATGGGTAGAGATCGCAATAATGGTATCTGTATTGCCGACCCCTATCTGTCCCATCGTCATGGAGCAATTCAATATCTTCCAGAACATGGAAGTTTTTATCTAATCGACTTTAATAGTACAAATGGCTCCTATGTCAATGGGGAACCGATCTATCAACCAACTAGACTTAAAGATGGCGATCGCATCCGTTTGGGTCACCTTAGTTTCTCATTTTTTGTTAACAATAGTACTACTGTCTTACCGGGTGTGGCTGTTGAGTTATTGATGCAGCTAATACCTACTATTGATAATACCAATAGTAATGAAAATGAAAATGAAATATCAGATAGAGAAATACCAACTGATGCAGAACCAACCTTAGACTTTTTAAGTATCCCAGAGACAATTGATAAATTAGATGCAACAAATCACCATTATTCCATATATCAACAACGCTCAGATATATTAGATAGTTTTTTGAACAGAAAACATCTGGAAGATTTGAGATAATTCAATCCAGTTGCAATGAAATGTGTCATATGGGCACAGCATCAGTAAAATTATTTTGCCTTGAGAAAACTTTTGGATGCTGTACCCGCACATTTTTGCTTCACCCTAGGTTGTTTGGGGATCGGTTTAGTTACTAACTAGCCGTTGCGTATCAACCCTTAGGTTCCCAGTATCGTCTTAATCTATTCCTCCGTATCTTCATCCTCCACATCCTCTTCCTCATCACTTGCCTTTCTGACAGAATTTGCAGAAACAACAGCCCCCATCTCCAGCTTCTCTCGCACCAATTGTTGGATTTGTTCGGCAAACTCTAAGTTATCTTCCAAGTATTTAATGGCATTATCCCGACCTTGGGAAATGTTGTCACCGTTATAGCTATACCAAGCCCCCTTACGGACAATAATCTTGGTTTCTTCTGCTAAATCAACCAGACAACCGATAGTAGAAACGCCTTTACCAAAAATAATGTCAAATTCAGCAATCCTAAAAGGTGGAGCGACTTTATTTTTTGCGACTTTTACCTTGACACGGATACCAAACTCCTCACTACCCTTTTTCAATGTTTGAATGCGGCGAATATCTAGACGCACAGAGGAGTAATACTTTAAAGCATTACCACCAGTTGTAGTTTCTGGATTACCGTAGCTAATACCAATTTTTTGGCGTAACTGGTTAATAAACATCACTGTACAACCAGATTTACCAATATTACCAGTAATTTTACGTAGGGCTTGGCTCATTAACCTTGCCTGTAGTCCTACGTGAGCATCACCCATATCCCCTTCGATTTCAGCACGGGGAACCAGAGCCGCTACGGAGTCTACAACGACGATATCCACTGCCGCAGAGCGAACTAACTGATCGACTATTTCTAAAGCTGCTTCTCCCGTATCAGGTTGGGAAACTAGCAAATTTTCAATGTCAACCCCCAAAGCTCCGGCATAGGTGGGATCGAGGGCGTGTTCTGCATCCACATAGGCTGCAATACCGCCTTTTTTCTGGACTTCAGCAACTGCATGTAAAGCCACTGTGGTTTTACCAGAGCTTTCAGGACCATAAATTTCAATTACCCTTCCCTTGGGTAAACCGCCACCCAAAGCTAAGTCTAGGGTTAATGCTCCACTGGAAATAGTCTCAACTTTCATCCGGGTAGCATCACCCAGACGCATGATTGTACCTTTGCCAAAGGTACGCTCAATTTGATTCAGCACCATGTTGAGTGCTTTTTGTTTGCCAGCATTATCAGTAGTGTTAACAGCCATTCCTACCTCTTATATATACAGAATCTGGGGAGTGTTAAGTTAGCGAACTAAATAGAACAGATATACTATTTTAGCCAGAAATTGCTGGCACATAACTCCAATCTCAGAAATTTACCCATACCATTAATTAACGCTCACCATAATACCCTCTAGAGTTCGGAGTAATTCTTGCTCATTATAGGGTTTAGAGAAGTAAGCTTGAGCGCCCAATTGCATTGCTAACTGCCGATGTTTTTCGCTACTGCGAGATGTCAACATGGCAACTGGTATATTTTTCAAATCTTTATTGGATTTTACCCGGCCCAAAAAGCCATAACCATCAATGCGAGGCATTTCAATATCACAAATAACTGCTTGTACCCTTAAACCATTTGCCAGTTTCTCCAGAGCATCTTGACCATCTTTGGCTTGTTCTACTTGATATCCTCCTTTTTCCAAGGTGAGAGCTAAAAAACGGCGCACGTTAATTGAATCATCGATTATTAGAATACTACCTTTATTTTTTCTAGGTATTTCTACTGGCTGATTGTCAGCCGGTTTCAGGAATACGGTTTTTAACCTGGCTGATTGTGATTGGCTATTTTTGGGGGTATCCTCGTGATTAGCAATCCAATATAGTAATTCATTAATATTCACTAGGGGTACAACCCGCCCGTCCCCAAGAATTGTACAATTACTAAAACCTTTGGGTAGGGGTATATTACCTTCCACATGGCGAATTGCCACCTCCTGCTCTCCCCAACAACGCTCCACAACCACTGCTGCTAATTGATTCCCAGTATTGACAATCAATACACTGGTAGCATTAATTGCTGCTGGTGTCTCCAATTCATAGTGGTCATACTGAGGGCAATTCAACTTCAAATATTGCTCCAACCGAATTAATGGCAGCATACTGCCTTTGTAGTTGAGCATTTCTCGGTTTGCCATGGGAAATATCAACTCTTTTTGCAGTAAAAACATTTCTTCTACCACATCAGTGGAAAATGCCAATAACATCCGGTTGTTTTCCACTAATAAGACCCTAGCAACGGAAAGGGTAAATGGGACTGACAGGCTAAACGTAGTTCCGTGACCCAATTCTGTATCTACTTTGATGTCTCCCCGCACTTGTTGGAGGTTGTTGCGGACTACATCCATACCTACTCCCCGACCGGATAATGTGGTGACTTGATCGCAAGTGCTAAATCCGGGCTCGAAAATTAAGGATAATAATTCTTCATCGCTGGCATTGCCAATTAAACTATCATCCAAACCCATAGCAATTGCCCGTTGGCGAATTTTGTCTAGGGAAATGCCTTGTCCATCGTCGCTGATTTTGATGACAATGCGATTGTTCTGCTGCGATGCTTGAATGGTAATTAATCCCCCATCTGTTTTCCCACGGCTACGGCGAATGTCTGGGGTTTCAATGCCATGATCGAAAGCGTTACGCAACAGGTGCATTAGGGGGTCTGTTAATGCTTCGAGGATGCTACGCTCAATCAGGGTATTAGCTCCTTCTACCTTCAGTTGGACATTTTTGCCGTATTCCACACTCAAGTCCCGCAAAGCTCTGGGGAAGCGATCCACTAAGTGTGATAGGGGTTGCATTCTTACCCGTGTCAGCTTGCTTTGTAACTGCTTCGATGTTTTGTTAAATTTGCGAGAAATTTTATCGGTATCATCCAAACTTATTTGTAAATCAGTTGATACTTCCTGTACCTGAACGATGGTTTCCATTACGTCCTGGGACAGTAAGCTTAATTCGTTGTAGCGATCCATTTCTAAGGCATCAAATCCCACATTCATGCCTGGGGTGGATTCATTGTCTGCAAATGCTAACTGAGGAGAATCAGGTTCCCTATCCGTGGCGATCGCCGGGGGAGAAACACTGGCAGGGTGCACATTTTGGGTAGCTATTTTGTCATAGCCAGTACGTAATTTTTGATTTTCACGTTCCAAAGTTTGTACTCTTTGGGAAAGATTACCCATTAACTTACGCAATCTTTCTAGTTGTAAGTTCAACCCGTTGCGCTGGATAATCAATTCTCCAAATAAATCATTAATTTGCTCCAGTTCCTTACTGGGAACTCTAACTGTATTTTCCCCGACTTCACTGCGATGATTGACTGGGATTGGCTCAGTTTTTGGTTCTAGGTATTGGTAATCTGTATGATTAAAATCTTCTAAATTGAGGGGTTGGGCTGCTGATGATGCCGATGATGCAGCCGCCATATTTTCGTTGGCAAAAGCTGCTTCCAATGCCTGGAAATTCATTGTCAGGATATCATCATCTACAGAATTTTCCGGGGATATTTCTGTTGGTTGGGCAGGTGTTGTTGCCTCAGTTGAGGGAGATGGTAAGGTAATATGATCTAGGGCAATTTGTCTGGGCAAATTATCCAACTGATTGGTTAATACCAGAGCTTGCGATCGCCTCCATGCAGCCAGTGCTGCGGTGGCAATTTCTGCTACATCATCAGAGGATGGTGCGGTTGACAAGCGATCGCTAATCGATTGACAAAGTTGGGCAAATGCTTCTAACTGCAACATTTCTCCCAAACCTCCCAACTCCATTGCCATAATATTTACTTCTTCCCGCAGGCTGGGTTGGGAAATATCTGCCAACATCGCTTCTAAACGCTGCAAACTTCCTTCCACTTCTGTTTCAAACAGCAGAGGCACAATATCCTGCCCTTCTTCTGGGGAGAGGATAGTTGTGGCATCTTCCGGGGTAGGATCGCCCAAACGTTGGTGCAATTGGGCAAATACTGGATAACAACTATTTGCTAACCACTGCTCGTCAATTATATTACCTTCTGAGTGTAAGCTTATTATCTGGCGCAACCAATCAACTCCAGACAGCAACAAGCTTTGTAATTCAGTGTCTAAGTGTAAGGAGTTTTTCTGAGTTTTTAAAACTTTAAAACAGTCTTCTAAACGATGGGCTAAATCTGAGAGTTCCCGAAATCCCATCATTCCCGCTCCCCCCTTGATAGAGTGAGCGGCTCGCAATGCGGCATTAATTTTTTCTAATTCAATCCGGTTGCTGGAGTTGATTCCTAGTAATACAGTTTCCAGGGTATTAAGATAATCTGTGGCTTCCTCCAGGAACTGCATCTGGATCACGAATTCTTTGTCTTGTGACATGGCATTTATCCTCATTAAAGGGAACAGGGAACAGGGAACAGGGAACAGTGCAGGCGTTGGACGAGGATTTAAACCCCGTAATTATGAATTATGAATTAATAATTAGGGTCTGCTGAATAACTATAAAACATTGATTTATCAATGCTTTGGCGGTTATTTATTGGGTCATAAGTGCAAGGGAATTAGGATTGTAGGTTTAAAATTCTTGCATCTTTAATTTTTTCTGGTACAAAAAACCACGAAAAATAAGGATGAAACTGTTGCCTGTTGCCTGTTGCCTGTTGCCTACCCCCACAATCATGACTTTTATAGCTAACGCTACGCTGCGCGAACAGCAAGCCCTAATTATGAATTAATTGGTAATTAGTTATGAGCAAAAACAAAAACAACTGACAACTAACAACTGACAATTAACTTACCTGGAAGGTACCGACAGTCGCTTGTAATTGTTGGGAAATCTCTACCGTTTGTTGTAAAGAAGCAGAAACTTGGCGAGAAGATTCACTACTTTCTTGGGATATAGCAGCAATTTCTCTCATCAATTGGCTGACAGTTTGAGCGGTTTGTACCTGAGATGTGGTAGCAGCGGAAACCGACTGTACTAAGGAATCAATTTGGCGAGACACTGCAAAAATTTGATACAAACTCTGTTTGGCACCTTCCACAATTTGCGTACCTTCAACTACTTGGGTAACACCCAATTCCATTGCTTGTGCTAAATCGCTGGTTTCTCGTTGAATATTTTCTACAATTTGTTCTATTTCCTTAGTTGCAGCACCAGAGCGAGTGGCTAATATTCCTACCTCTTCCGCAACTACGGCAAACCCTTCTCCTTCTTCCCCAGCACGGGCGGCTTCAATTCCAGCATTAATAGCTAATAAATGGGTTTGCATGGCAATTTCATTAATTAAAGAAACAACCCGGCTAATTTGCTGCATGGATTCTCCTAGACGCTTCACTTTTTTAGCTGTGTCGCCCACTGTTTCCCTTAAGGAGAGGATATTTTGCACAGTCAGTTCCATTGCTTCCCCGCTGTGTTGAGTGTTACTAGCAGCTTGATTGGCGACGGTGGCAACTTCTTGGGTGCTGGATGCTAGGGATTGCATGGAATCATTCATTTGATCCACTGCATCTAATACATGTTCTATTTCCCTAGTTTGGGTGAGTGCTGATTCTGCCAGTTGCCGAGTGGCTGTTTCGCTGGTTGCCAAGGAATTATTTACCTGGGCGGCTGTTTCCTGAACTTGGGTAACAATTAAACGCAAACTCTCGATAATTGAGTTGAAAAAGTCGGCTACAATGCCAATTTCTCCAGATGTAATTTCGGCTCGCACTCTCAAGTCACCACTGGCTGCCCCTTCTACATCATTCAATAATTCTAAAAGCTGGCTTTGTAGTTGTTCTTTTTGTTGCTGTTCTTTTTCTTTGGCTTGTTCTAATTCTTCTAAGACTTTTGCTTGTTCTAAGGCATAGCCAACTTGAGTGACTAACTGTTTAAATAGATCGATTTCCCCTTGTTGCCAGACATGGGGAGCTTGGCAATGATGGACAATCATTAATCCGAGCAATTCCCCATGAATCATAATTGGTGCAATCAAATTAGCCTTAACTGCATATTTCTCCAACATTTCCATATAGCACTGGGCATTAGGCATTTGCAGCTCTTGATAAATGTTAGATATTGCCTGTACCTCTACCCTACCATCCCTGTAACTTTGGATATGGCGCTCTCGAAAACAGGGATCGTCGATCGCTTCTTTGATCATCGGGGAGCATCCTTGGGCCAATGATTCGGCAATAATTTCACCATCCCAAGTTGGGGGATTGAATTGATAGATAATTGCGCGATCAGCGTTCAGTACGTAGCGAATTTGCTCCACAGATGTAGTGAAAATATCTTCTTTATTGAGACTTTTACGGGTGAGGAGGGTAACATCTGTCAGATATTTTTCCCTTTCTGATTCTAAATCTCGTTCTTTTAACAGCAGTTGTAATTGTGATGCCATCTGGTTAATATTGTCACCTAAAACACCCAATTCATCTTTGCGACGGATCTGCAAACGAGTATTAAAATCCCCTTGACCAAGTTTTGCTACTGCTGCTGTGGCTTGGAGAATTGGTTGGGTTTCCCTACCTGCTAACCAAGCGGCGAGTGTTCCTACAATTAATGCTGTTAATCCGGTACCAATGGCGAGTGCTAATAATAATTCTGTTTGAGATGCAAAGGCACTGGCTCGCTCTGTGGCAATCACTATCTTCCACTGTAAATTCGATAGCTGTGGCGATTTTGGTAAAGGTACATAGCTAACTAATTCTGCCTGGGAATGATTTTTCTGATCTACGACAAAAGTATTACTTTGCTGTCTATTTGCTAGCTTTAATAATGGCTTGTACTCATCTACTAATTTTTTACCCACATATTTGGTTTCTGAACTGAGGAAAATTTGCCCAGAACCATTAATCAAATGGTATTCCTCAGCCTTGTTAAGGGATGCATAGTTCTTAACTACTACTGCCAACTGTTGAATTGGTATCCTGGCTCGAATAATGGCAATTGTTTCCCCACTGCCAGGTTCCTTCACCGGTGCTGCCACGTAAACACTCTTTTGACCAGAACTTTGGGAGTCCATTGGCTGGGTAATGTAGGGACGATCTGTTTCCTTCACTGTTTGAAAGTAGGAACGATCTTGATGGTTGGGCAGAGGATCCCCTGTTGATTGGGTAATCACATCTCCTTTGAGGTTAAAAACAGCAATGCTGTCATATACTTGGTAAACTTCTATGAATTTATCCAGTACAGCTTGTTTGGAGCGATCGCTAACATATATTCTGATATTATTACTAGCTAATACCGGCAGATTTGCCATGATTTCAATATCTGCATAGCGTTCTAGCATAAAGCTATTAACTTGATTGGCAAAGTTGGTAGCTGCTGCTTGTTGTTGTTGAGATATCTTTTCATTCACAGACCTGCTAGCCAATTTATTTGCCAGCAATCCCACCCCCAATACTGGTACAGTGCAAAGAGCGATCGCTAAAACTGTTGCTTTTGTCCGCAAACTAATCTGCTGATAAGTTTTAACTAGCAGATTTTGATTACCATGATGATTACCATTTAGATTAGATATGGATTGAGGAGTATTGATATTTTCTAATGACGATAAATTTGATGAATGATTTTGGACATCACCACTTTTACTATTGTCTGTTTGATTAAACATAAATTATTGTCCTAATTGTAGATGAATAAGCTACTACAGCATGGTTTTTAGTTCTGAGTACAACTTAATCAATGCGAAGCAAAGAAGACTGCATAATTGCTCGTGCATCTAGCACTAGCAATATTTCTTGTGCTTGGACAACACACCCTCTTAAATAAGGAACCAAACTAGTTGCTACTTGACCGATGGGAGAGACAATATCATCAGGCATAAATTTAGTATTACCCTTGATATTATGTACAACTAAACCCAACAGAATTGATTCGACTTTAATGACAATGATATTAAATTGCCGACTCCGATAATGGGTAGACTCTAAATTCAGAATCATTGGTAAATCAACAACCCACAGAATGCGACTTCGCCAGCTCATTAAACCCATAATGCAAGCCGGCATATTGGGCATAGGAGTTATTGCTTCTCCAGGTACAACCATTGCTTCTTGGGTGTATTTGGCAGATAATACAGCGGAAGTTACCGGATTCAGGTGAAAATTAAGATAAGTCTCTCCCTGAGATTTGATATTTTTTTGTGAAACTTGAGAACTATTCATCATTGATTATGTTAAATAACATTTTTATCAAAAATTTTAGATGATTTTCAAGTATCATGTTTGCACCAGAATGAATAAATAATTGAAAATCATCAAATTATGACGATATGAATATGCGATCGCCAACCCAAAAATAGGACATCTTAATGATATTTCAAATTATTTATCAGTCACCAAATTTTTAAATATTATTTTTAATAAATCTGTTTGGGTAAATGGTTTAGTCAAATAGCCCGAAGACCTAACTATTTTTGCTTTTGCTTTATCTAAAAAGCCTTTCCTTCCAGTCACCATGATGATAGGAGTATGCTTAAATCTCGAATGTCTCCGGAGTAAAGAACATAACTCGTAACCATCTAAATTTGGCATTTCCACATCAAGGAGAATCAGATCGGGCTGACTACGTAAAATTTGCATTAAAGCCTTGATTGGATCGTTAATTGCAATTACAGAAAATACATTTTCGTCTAAAAAATGTTTGATAGACCGTAATACAGTAGGACTGTCATCGATACAAGCGATGGTATAGATACGCTGCTCAACGGATTGTGAAACAGTTGGATGTTGCTCATAGTCAGGATTTTCCAAGCCATGTTGTGATAATTGCGAATCAATTTGTTCCTGTGTAGATGCAGGTATACTATTAGATAATACCGGAGGAGGACTATTAATTGTATTTGCAGACTGAATATTCTGCTTACTTTTTAATTTTGTTTGACAATGTTCCACCAACAGCCGCATTTCTAATCGACAGAACTTGGGTAATAGGTCTAATGAGGATTCTTGACTAAACTCATATTTACCTTCCTTTAATGTCAGAAAAGACTCTAGAGTTTCTTTGGCTAACTTGTCTATCAGGATTGCTGCTTCAGTGGTATTAATATAATCTCGATCTACTAAATAGCAAATAACACCATAATCAGTGGGTGGTAGAGAGCGATCCTCCCCCGTACTATTGAATGTGAAACCAGCTTGTAACCAGTCTGAACTATGAAACTGCGGAATATTGGGATTTAATTTTTGCAAATAATATTCAAGTCGCTCAAACAGTTCTTCTGAATAAGAGGCGTAAATCAATTTACCCCCTTCTAGATAGATAGACCAAGATTCTGTATATGTATGTATACGCAATTTTCCTGTCGCTTTTCGACTGGTTAGCTGGGCTAACAGGGATAGAGGGTATATCTTCTGTAATAAGCTATAGCTATCTATATGGATTGTACTCATCTTGCTTTCCCTGAAATTAAAGAACTTGGAGGATGGCCTTTAGTTGTATTCCACAATTAAGGTTGATGACATCAAAGCCTTTTTAGCATAAAGTATAAATTTTATACTCTGTATTGCTGAATATATTCAACCTCAGGTTTTTGTTCCAAAGAAAATTGAAACAAAAATTGAAGAATGCAGTCGGTGGGGAGAATTGGAGGTAGAAGGCAAAAGGGGGCAATTAGTCAGGGATTCTGAACCGCCGCTAATTGCCGCCCCATTAAAACACTTTACGCATTTTAACGAAGGTCTTAAATCCAAATGCTTGCCTCGGTAATAGGGCTGCTCAACCGACAAGCAAACCTCCAGCTCTCGCTGCCCTCTGCCCTCTGCCTTTCTGGGGCAGCTAGATAAGTTTGATTTGTTACTATTACAGTTGCTTATACTGAGCCTATCAGACTTTTTTCCCGTGAAAGATGAAAAAGCGTTAAAAATTAGATGAAGCAAATAAGAAGTATTCAGTTAGCCTGGGGAGTTCTATGGTTGTTTGTCTCAGGAATTACGCAATTGTTACAATCGGTGATTGGTGCATGAGGTTACAAAGGTGATGACTACGTTCAAATATTCTTGCACTGTCACGCAACGGCAATAATGCGGTCAGAAAATCTAAACCGCATTTTGCCTCCCCTAGAGAAAAAATATGCCAGTTGCGTAAGTCCGATGTCTGTTTTGAGAACTTGGAAGTCCCTTAAGAATGCTACAGAGAAAGCTATTGTACTCTAAACGGATTAATTATTGTAGGTTGGTTTTCGTACCTTAATCCAACAAAAACCTACTTGCTGTTGGGTTTGGTTTCGTTCAACCCAACCTACGAAAAGTTAAGTTTTTAGCAGTTGGGAGTATAACTTTGTACACCCACGAATGGAATGCTTACTCCGCAGCATAGCATATGTATAATCTAAACTTCAAACCTGCTTCTTATATCTAGATTTTACAGTAGAGCTAACACCAAATACCCCTGCTAGTAACACTCCCAATACTGATGTTGGTTCGGGGACAGCTTGGGCTACTATGTGGCTCTTGCTAAATTTGGCATCCCCTGCTGCTGCTATATATACGAGATCGGGATCGGTATCGAAATTTTCAAAGCCAGGATTACACCAAGAAAGATAGTAGGAATTAGCATTAGGACCTCCATCATCTGTTACTGGTCCACAGAATTGATTAGTTCCTAAGAATCTGTCACCCAAACCACCTGCAATTTTTTCTCCCGTATTACCATCAAAGTCAACAAAACCACGGTTTCCAGTACCTTCAGATCCAGCAATCGGATTAACTGTGGCAAAAGCAGAAAAATTGGTAATTGTCAAGGATTCAATGGTTTCCCCATCTTCAAATCCCAACCAGCTTAAATCATAGCCGAAAGTCCAGTAACCCACATCTGAGCTAGTTGTGGGAGTAAAATTAATCGCTTTTTCGTAGAAAAAGTCTGTTGCTCCTTTTGCTCCTGTAGCACTTATAGCCATTGTGTCAATATTGCTTCTATTACCCGATTCAAAAATGTAGAAATCAATTCCTGACTGATTAACGAGGAACTTATCTCCGTCGGGACGATCATTCCAAGACACTTTTACAGAACTGGCAGAAAATGGTCCAAATTGAGGTTCTCCAATACCAAGAACCGTTCCTAGGGAACCTCCAGTTAGGGTACCTATATTATTGTTGGAATCGTTAATAAATGGTGTATGCCCATGACCAAAAGTAACGGTATTACCAGAAAGAACTTCTGCATTTGTCACCGAATTATCTGTATCAAATACAAACTCGTTGCTAGGACCTGCTGTTGCTGGAGAAGCTTGGGCTGGAGTGGCAAAAATACTGGCTTCTACAATGCCATAACTCAGTAACGCCCCAATAGTTAAAATCAGTAATTTAGGAATCATTTTTGAAAAATTTTAACAAGAATTTACTAAAACTTCCTTAAGTAGTTTGACTGCGTTAGAAACTACTTGAATTAAAGTATACCCAAATAAACTATTTTCTTAACTAAAAGAACAATGATGTGATACCAATTTAAAATAGGAGCAATTCTATTTGGCGCAACTTTACATAGAATTGGTATTATTACTTATTAGTTATTATTTATTACTTATTATTTATTACTTATTACTTATTACTTACTTTCGTTTACTCCCCTCAACCTTCCCAGTTACCATATATTTAAATCAAGCAACTGTAATAGAACCGTGACAGCAAACTCAGTCAATAATTCCCCTGCTATTTTTCCCCTCTCTCCATTAATTAGGATTACCCTATTAACCCTCTATGTGGCGTTGACAGTACCTTTACCTTTTTTGGCACAAGTTACCAATGCTCCGGTTCCTCCAAACCTCCTTTGGGTAGGAATTGGTATGGGGTTTGTGGGTTTATATGGGGTGTTGACGGAACGGGTAATTGCCGATGACCAAGGTATACAAGTAGCTTATGCAACTTGGGTTCCCCGTTTTTTCCGTAAGGGTTGGTCTTTAACTTGGTCGGAGATAACCCAACTAAAGTTTCGTACCACCGGACAAGGAGGTTTAGTTTACTATTTTCTCACCCCTGAAGGACAGGCATATTTGCTACCAATGCGGGTGGCTGGTTTTGCTCGGTTGGTAAACCTCGTACAAGCAAAGACAGGTATAGATACCAGGGATGTCTACCCCCTAGCACAGCCGTGGATGTATATGGTTCTATTTGTATTTACCTTGCTATTGTTATTGATAGATGGCTGGACGATTGCCACAACTTTAACTATGGGGTGAGAGAAAAAGACTGTGGTCAAATAATAAGTAATAAGTAATCAGTATTTTGGCTCTCCCACACATTTTTTCGTTCACCCTTAACTATGGGTAGTTAATCAAAATCTCATGTCCTCCGGGCCATGAGACTAACTGATTCTATCTATATTTTAGGACTTACGTACTCTTTACGTTGGCGTAGCCTGTCCTGGAGGGACTTGAAGTCAAGTGTTTGGGATTGCTACTCTCCGAGATTTTAATTGGTATTAGCTTTGGAAAATTCTCTGTCACCAAAACTCAGATTAGAGCAAGTTTATTTATACGCGAGTTTACTGGGTAAACAGCAAGGATACCCCATATTACAGGATATTTCCTTTGAGGTATTTAAGGGCGATCGCATTGCTATTGTTGGTGCATCTGGTGCAGGAAAAACTTTCTTATTACGCCTCATCAACCGCCTGAGTACCCCCAGTAAGGGTAAAATTTTCCTAGATGGTAAAGAATACGGTCAAATCCCTGTCTTAGAATTACGCCACCAGGTAGTTCTGGTTCCCCAAGAATCTAAACTACTGGGAATGACAGTGGAACAAGCCTTGGTTTATCCCCTCATCTTGCGTGGCTTGTCTAAACAAACCATAGAACAACGAACCAGTGAATGGCGAGAAAAATTACAAATTCCTGATGATTGGTTAAATAGAACTGAAGTACAATTATCAACAGGACAACGACAATTAGTTGCGATCGCTCGCGCTTTAGTTATCCAACCACAAATATTATTATTAGACGAACCAACTTCTGCCTTAGATGCAGGTACAGCCCATCGAATATTACAAATCCTGACACAGTTAGCCCAAAAGCATCAAACCACCATTTTGATGGTAAATCATCAACTGGATTTAGTGGAAAAATTTTGCGATCGCTTGCTGCACTTAAAACAAGGTCGTCTTTTAGAAAATAACAAATCTTCTGTCGTCAATTGGATGGAATTACAGGAGACTATCCAAGCAGAGACTGAAGACGATTTTGAGTTTTAATCCATCACTCTTTCCCTCCTTCCCTCCTTCTCTCCATCACTCTTCCCCAAATTCCTGCTAGCAAAAAGGGAATCATCCCCATTCGCCAGCATTGCATTACAACTATTCAGCGTTGAACATTGAGTCGAGTAGTCAGGGTTGTTGGTCGTTGATTATTAAATCGCTCTTTACTTACCTTAGTTTGCGAGGAAGACAAATTAGAATTCAACATTTCCATATTAAATCGATATCCCACATTACGGATAGTTTGAATTAAACTGGGTTGCCTGGGGTCTAATTCCACTTTTTTCCGCAATGATAATACATGAGTATCAATTGTACGGGGATTATCGATCGCATCAGGCCAAGCACGACGCAATAATTCCGATCTACTCAGAGGTACTCCTCCAGCTTGTGCCAAAACATATAGTAAACTAAATTCCTGGGGAGTTAAATCTATAAACTCTCCTTGAAAACGAACCCGACGCTGGACTAAATCAATTTGCAATTTTCCATAATCTAAATAAGCTGGTGCCACAGGGGTACGCTTTCGGCGAATTAGTACCTCTACCCGTGCCAAAAACTCCTGCATCCCAAAAGGCTTGCTGAGGTAGTCATCTGCACCCGCATTTAAACCCATAACAATGTCAGCCTCGCTATTGCGGGCAGACAACATTAATATTAAAGGCTGTTGCTGGCGATGTAACCAGCGACAAAATTCCAAACCATCCCCATCAGACAAGTCCGCATCAAGAATAATGAGTGTTGGCTGATGGTTAAGAAAACTTTCCCTTGCTTGATAAATACTGGCTGCTTGATACACCCGATAGTCCAGTTGTTGCAAGTGCCAACCCAACAATGACCTAAGATGGGGATTCCCCTCAATTATTTGAATACTAACTGAACCCACGGTCAAGACCCCTTAGCGTCTATGACTTTCAAAATTAACAAAGGCTCTATGTTAGGTTTTGTAACGGTTGCTACTTCCCCACTATCAAATTTTTTTTTCATAGACAGGAATTTGCAATAGATCCTGCTGTAAGCCTGAAAAGAAGGTACAATATTAATATTCTTAAATTTTTATGTGACTTGTTAAAATACTTCGCAAACTATATTTTCAAAGAAATACATAGTATAATCAGTTGCAAATCACAAATCTTTGTTTGGAACAATTTATTTGACAAAAACACTTATATATGGTATAGAGCATCTGCCAAATAAAATCACAATAGCTGACATGGATTACCAGATTTACTATTTTCTGGAATAGGATCTAAATAGGTTGTTGTTGTAACTAAGACTATCGATGGTCAAAATGTGAGATTCGGTGTAGGTACCGGGCGTGAAAAGTAATTACTTCACATTTCAGTTTGAATCATTTACAATTCTCATTCCAGAGAGATTATTACAGCAGTTATGCTCCAAGACACATTAACCATCCGCTATTACCAAAAACTGACGGACGCTTTCGTCGAGTTATGGAACCGAGGTTACCGTACTGATGATATGCGGATGTATCTGGACGGCTATTTAGCCGCGCTACGGAACAGTAATGCCATTGAGCCTTTTTTGATTCATCGCTTAGAGGAGGAAGCTACTCGCTACTTATACGATGCCTCAAATTTTGCCGTCGTACAACCGGAACCTGAACCCGGTTACTATTAATTTCTGCAATCCCCGAAGTGACGAAAATTTATTTAAATTCCTAATGAACCCAGACGATTCTAGCATATATTTCTAGATTGTCAAATGCAGATGGGAATCAATACTTGTCGGTTAAGGGGAAAAAGGAAAGAAAAAATCTTTACCCCTTACCCTTTAATCTTTTCCCCAAACCAAATTTTGAGTTCAAGCAGGCATCCACCGAGTAGTATTGATATGAAAATTTGTCTCTGTTGCAAATCTGGCAAAAAATCTCCAATCCCCTCTGTTGAGAATGGCATTTTCTAATACAGGAGGGGATTTTGACTATCAGAGAAGATATCGGGTTTTGCAGGAGATAAATACTACCTTCTATGAAGCTAAAGCGACTTCTAGCATTTGTTGTAATTTGTCTTTGTCTTTTTGGTAGAGTTCAATCATAATATCCGAACCCCCTATAAATTCTCCATTGATATAAACTTGGGGGATGGTAGGCCAATTTGAGTATTCTTTAATGCCTTGACGAATTTCATAATCATCTAGGACATCAACTGCCTCAAAGGGGACTCCAAAAGAATTGAGAATTTGTGCAACATTATTAGAAAAGCCGCACTGGGGCATTAATTTGGTTCCCTTCATAAAAACCAAAATTTTGTTTTGTGCGATTAAATTCTCAATTTTCTCTTTGGTTTCTGGTGTCATAGTACTGGTTATTGCTGATAATTTATTGATTTTCAGTGGGGAGTGAGTGGCAAATTAACTGTGAAATATTTTCTTTGAGTTTATGAAGTTGTTGTAGCCTGCCAACTTTCAGGAGTATATGTTTTAATTGCTAAAGCATGGATAGCTTCACTAGACATAGCTTGCTGTAAAGCACCATAAACCAGTTGATGCTGTTGTACTAGTCCCTTGTTGGCAAACTGCGATGAAACAACAGTTACCTGATAGTGATCTCCACCACCAGTCAAGTCTTGTACTTGAACTTGAGCGTCTGGCATTTGAGCCTTAATCATTGCTTCAACTTGTTGCGTACTAACCATCGCAATTCCTAAAAACTACCTTTTGTAATATAAGCTTAACTGTCAGTTATGGCTTGGGAATGAATTTGTAGATAATCCCATCCTACCATTGCCACGAGTCTAAGCTACTATTGACTGACTGAGGATTCTATATTGAGTAAATTGGTTTTAGTTTATTGATCGCGCGTAAAACCCCATCCCCTTGTGTCCCCACCATGTAAGCGCGGCAAAATAAGGGGGTTCGATGCCCCCTCCTAGGTTGCATTATGACTTCGGGTAAGCGAGTCACCTCTCTGCTTCTGAGTCTCAATGTACCGCTTCACTGCTTCTTCTGAGACTCCACCAACAGATGAGTAAAACGTGCCATCACTCCACATTCCTGAACCCCAAAAGCGACGTTTTTTAAGGTCTTTGAATGTATTGAAAAGCACAAGCACTGGGTAAACGAGTAGTTCACCAAGATCCTCGTTACACCTCCCAAAAATGCAACATCTGTAAACACATTCTCAGGACAAACCGCCACAAGTCTAGATTCCATTGCAAAAACTGTGGACATCGGACACACGCGGATCTTAATGCTGCTAAGAATGTAAGGGATGACTATATTCTCTCCTCTACCCAAGGGACAGAGGAGCAGGCATCAGTCAATATGCCGGATGTTTCGACCGATTCTCTCGGTCAGTTACAAGCCCCATCCCCTTGTGGGTGGGGCGGTTGACGGATGATTAAATCTATATGATATGGGATTACTATTTATTTTTTGAAAAACAGGTAGTGGCATGGCAAGCTTAAAATAGTGCAATAGATTTCTAGACAAATTGGAATTGATTATTATACATATCAGCGATTTGCTAATGCCTCAATTCAAGCCTGCCACGCCAGTAGGGTGCGTTATGGTTTAAGCGTAAAGCAGCGAGCCATATTACCGGATGGTGCGTTACCCTTCGCGGTAACACACCACTAAGTGTTCTAAGCGCAAGGGCAGGCTACGCCAACAAAAATCAAATAGTAATCCTATAGCTTTTAATTTAAATGAGAATTCTTTGCATGAGTAGCTTATAAAATGTTAGCCGCGTCCAATCAATTACTATGGTCTATGATTGGCTTACTGCTAACCATAGGTGGGACTTTTTTGGAAGCCCATATTACCAGCTTGCCTTGGAGCTGGTCTAAACACGATATCAATACTATTTCCTTAGGCGTGCCCTTTCAAATTGGTGGTGTACTCTTGGTAGGATGTTTGGGAGGAAAAAATGCAGGAGCCTTATCCCAAATAGCTTACTTAGTTATGGGTTTAACTCTATTGCCTGTATTTACCGAAGGTGGTGGAATTGGTTATGTCAAACTGTCTCAGTTCGGCTACTTATTAGGTTTTATTCCTGGAGCTTGGGTTTGTGGTTTTTTGGCATTCAAGGCTCGACCTAGGTTAGAAACCTTGGCTTTTAGTTGTATTTCCGGTTTATTGACAGTTCACATCTGCGGTATTACTTATCTAACCATCAGTCATATTCTACAATTGCAAGGTACGCAAAATGGAACATTGTTTCAGGCAATTATCAAATATTCTTGGTTAGCATTACCAGGACAGTTAGCCGTAGTGTGTGCTGTTACTACGATCGCTTATGTGCTAAGACATTTAATGTTCTATTAGTCTATTGTTCAACGGAAAAATAGGCTTTTGAGGTAGTTTCTATTTTGGGTAACCGTACAATAGTTGGTTCGGTTTCCCTTCCTTGTCTAACCAACACCCAATTATAAAAAGCCTACCCCTGTGAACCCTAACCCTCTCCTTACTAAGGAAAGGGAGCCGTAGGCGGGTGAGGTTTTATAACTATTCATCCGCACATGATATTACTGTTTGTGAGTTCCCCGTTCCCTGTTGTCTTGAATAACTATGCGTTGGAAAAACCGCTTTTTCTGGATTACTGCTTTTGTGACTTTTTTCTTAGACCAATTGACAAAATATTTGGTAATCAAAACTTTTAATCTCAAAGAAACTTTACCTCTGATACCTGGGGTTTTCCACTTCACATATGTCACTAATACTGGTGCAGCTTTTAGTCTATTTACTGGTCAGGTAGATTCATTACGTTGGCTATCTTTGGCTGTAAGTTTGGCATTGATAGCTTTGGCTTGTTTTGGACCGACGTTAATTTTTTGGGAACGGCTTGGTTATGGCTGTATTTTAGGTGGAGCTATGGGCAATGGTATAGATCGGTTTGTTTTAGGCTATGTAGTTGACTTTTTGGATTTTCGCCTGATTAATTTTCCCGTATTTAACTTGGCTGATGTGTTTATCAACATTGGGATTGTGTCTTTGCTAATAGCAACTTTTAAAAAAACGCCCACCACCAATAGACAGTAGTGTTGATGGCGAGATAAATTGCTCTAATTGATTTTCACTCAAACCTCCTGTCTAGTGTAGAGGTTCCTTCGCTATTAATCTGTTAAAACTGATAACTTGCACCAATGTCGTTTAGCCCATATTCCTACCTTGAAATAAATTTCAAGGCTAATAAAACAAGCACGTTGAAGCTTCGGCTTCGCTCAGCTTTAACATCGAGCGAAGTCGAGATGAGCGAAGTCGAGATGAGCGTAGCCGAGATGTTGAAACGCGCTCTCCAGCTTTACGAGCGTCTGATTGTAAATCTCTGGTGTGGATTGTATCGTAACCTGAAGCTTAGAAGAAACGAGCTAGGCGAACTGGCAACTGAGCATCAACAAGAAATTTCATGGCGTTGCATTTTATAAATGCTTTTGACGTGGCTGAGTCGCGCAGCAAATAACAAAACCGCCAAAATATCTTCATACTCGATATTAGGATTATGGATTATGCGCTGTAGCAGTGTATCATCCATGCTGCCAATTCTCCACAAACTACTAGTCCTGCTAGTCTTATTCCTGGTGTCCAATACACCGCATTCCTTGCCCTCTCGATTACTTCTGCTGGCACATGAGCAGTTAGGCGTTCTTTCTTAATAGAAGTTCAAGTTTGCTTTGACACAAGTATCAAGTTCAGTAAATATACTATTATTTTAGCTACAATACTTCTAATACTCCCATTTTGAGTTTGATTCAGGGTGCTGCTTGCATACAAAAGCTTTAATTTAACTTCACACTGAGGGACTAACATCATGAGAGCCAGTGATTTACGGAAAAAATGTGCAGCAGGGAAAGAGGCTATAGATTATACCTGTTATTTAGACATGCCAGCATCAAGGGTTTCTTTTCTTCAATTTAAGATTTACGCCTGATGTGAATTACTAGTTTTGCCCTTGATTGGTGCGATCGCATCTTACTAACTAGAAATGGAGACAGAGGGATTGATGTACAAGGCTGGGAAGAAATTGAAGAGAGTGGTGGGGAAATAGCGAATGTCAGCAGCATATCAAAAGCAAGTCTTAGAAGACCTAGAAAAAGTCAAAAGTAAGTGGCAAGAAAGAAAGTGCGCTTTTGACAACGAAATAATCGATGTTGATAATTTTGGAAAAAGACGTGAGTATCAACGAGAAATTGATAGATGTGAGGAAGAAATTCAGAGAATAAACACAAAAATAGAGTCTATTAAACAGGAGAATAACCCTTCTGGCTCATCGTCATCTACTCTTGACAAGAGTGAAAGAAAACCAAAAATTGGAATTGTTACAGCCCTACCAGAAGAATACGTAGCAGTAATAAAATTACTTAAAAATCCTGAAAAGGTTCATTTTTCCGGAAGAAGTGGAGGCCGCTCATATCATCTAGGAGATATTTTTACAGAAGAAGGAGGAAAACATACTATTGTTTTGTGCCTAGCATCAATGGGAAATAATGTAGCAGCAATTCGTGCATCATTACTACTCAATCATTTTCCTCACCTTGAAGCAGTCATTATGGTAGGAATCGCAGGAGGAATTCCTTATCCAGAAAAACCAGATGACCATGTTCGCCTTGGAGATATAGTTATTTCTAATGGAAAAGGTGTTATTCAATACGATTTTGATAAAGAAACAATTACAGAGACTTTCCACAGACATTCCCCTCGACCCCCTAGTGCTTCATTAATAGAGCAAGTAAGACTTCTTCAGGTGGGTGAGAGGTTAGGGGAGAAACCCTGGTTAAAATTTATTGATCAAGCACTTTCAGAGGATGAGCAACGCCCTTCAATTGACAAAGATATCCTCAGCGATTCAACTAATCCCAGTATTGTAATTCAACATCCCCAAGATTCTAAACGAAAAAATGGTGAACCAAGAGTTTTCTTTGCTCCTATTGCTTCGGCTAACACACTTTTGCAGAATCCAATCAAACGAAATCAACTTCGAGATAAGTTTGGAGTTAAAGCAGTTGAAATGGAAGCTTCGGGAATTGCTGACACAACTTGGAATCATGAAATTGGTTATTTAGTTGTGCGTGGAATTTGTGACTATTGTGATTCAAATAAAAATGATGATTGGCACTCTTATGCAGCAGCAGTTGCAGCAGCTTATACAATTGCTTTACTTGAATCCATACCAGCCCCAAAGTTATAGAGCCTCGAAGAACTCAGATGAGAACCGAGGTTCAAAAAAATGATGAAATTAAAGATAAGCCTCGAACAGAAGTAACAAAAGTTAAGGTTTTAGGTATTTCAATATTTGAAATGGAAAAAACACTTTATCTATAGTATTCAAATAAAGACGGAGTATTCCAATGGGTTATCAACAAGAGGAAATAAAAAATCTAGAGAACATTATAAGTAAATTACAAAAAAGAAAGTACGATTTTCAAGACGAAATGATCCATGTTGATCATTTTGGAAAAAGACTTGATTACCAAAAAGAGATTGATAGATGTGAGGCAGAAATTCAGGAAAGTTTACAAAAGATAGAACGATTAAAAAGTCAATATCAACAAGAAAATTTAAGCATTTGGAATGAGTTAAGTCAAAAGATTCAATATATTCCCATCCAAGATGAAACTATTGAATCTTTGACTACAAGGCATGCAACTGAAACAGTTGTGGATTTTCATTGGAAAGAATCGGTAATTTTATCATTTACTAAACTAAGGCAAACATCTACTAAAAAAGAAGATTCAATAACTGTTTCGACCGATTATGTGATAAGTAGGCTATTACGACTCGATAAATCAAAGGAGCAATCTCGTGCATTAGCTCTATTTTCATTAGAGTACTTGGCTGAAGAAGCAAAAGAAAATGAGCTTGAAGATAAAACGGTTGAATTAATTATTAATAATGCGATTAAAAATTTAGATGAAAATGATGCTTGCACCCATAAACCAAGTACTAGGATAGACAGAGCTTTTGAGAAATTACTGTATTCTTCCTGTTTTGCCAAAATATGTCAAGATAAATTGATACATAACTACATCTTAGCAGATGGTAAACAACGCACTAAGATTGGATGTATTTTTCTGTATACTCTGAATGATATCGAAGTCCTTAATGCCAGAAATTCTGCTCAAAAACTATATCCTCTTCTAGAAAAGTTGACTCAGGCTAGATTAGTTAAAGATCGTGTTAAAGCAGGATTGAGATTAGTTAATGAGTTTTTTCTTCCACATCTAAACAATAACCTTACAGAAATAGATTTTTTACCAGAAGAAGTTTTAAGCTTAACAATTAAAGTTTTGCTTAAAATTATTAGTGAGGATGTGACAGAAAGTAATGCAGTTTCAAGTACTGCTATCTGGGCTTTAAGATGGTTAACAGCATCAGGTGGACGTGGAAGCAATTATACAGTTTATAGTTTTTCCGAAACAGAACTGAATACTCTGCGAAAATTTGCGACGAATAACAAACAAGATATTATTGCTAGGGGTATAGCTGTTTCAATTTTAAGTATATGTAATTCAAATTTTGAACAGACTGTATTTGCTCAAGCAGACTGGATATATGAATGGGCAATTGTAGCAGATGGCGTTAAGCCTCAAAAACAGCTACCAGTCATGATGCCTCTTAATCGTCCCCAAGATATTGTAGTGCTGAAATATTTAATGCGTTCTGATTTGCCTATCGAAGGAAAACGCTCTGTTGCTATTGCCCTGGGAAGATTAGGATGTTTTGTAGAAGAAATGATAGAGCCACTTCTAAAAATTTTTCATGACGATATGGCTGCTTTTAAAGAACGTGATGAAGCATTAGTTTATTTAGCTTTTATTGGTAATTCCAAAGTAGTATCTCAGCTTGGAGGGGAAGCTCAAGAACCATTTGAAAATGACTCTAATAAATACGATTTGCCTGGACGGTGTTTTCTAGCATTGATGGGGATAGGTAATTTAAAAGAACTTGAATACAGACTTATTCATAGCATCAGCGAACAATCTCAGATTAATGCTTATGCCTATGCACTGGCAGGTATTGCAAATTCTCAGGGGATAGAGGTTTTAAAATCTCTAAAAAATCATCAGAAAAAGCAAGTGCGTGATGCAGTAAATAATGCTCTATCTAGAGCAAAGGAATGGAGTGCTAACAATTCTAATCAAATTAGTCCTAATTCTTATGGTAACAATCAAGATAGATTTTTAGCTCGACAAGGTCACTTAATTCATAAGCTCAAAGCTAAAGATAGTACTGGTAGATGGGCATATTATTTCGTTTACATAGAGCCTAGTAGAGAAAAGGCATTTATGAATGCACTTGACTCGAATCAGAGTATTGATTTAGAAGATTATGGTAAAGTCATTGGTTCATGTTATGGAGAAAAGCCCAATGAACAATTAAGAAATCTTTTAAAAGACAAGTATGGATTTGAGGTTTAATATGCAACATTCAAATGTCATTTGATGACTTACTTAATGTGATTATTTATATCAATTTAATTGGAAGTCTCTTATAACACTCCCCCAGAATTGGGGGTTGGGGGGCAAAATTATACCCGTAATCAGCAATGCCAGATAATTTTATATATTGAAAAATTGTAGATGTTCCCTACCCATCTGTCGTATTCTTTTTTCAAAGTGGTATTAGCCTCTGTAGGCGAGCTTATCGGAATTTGTCACCCACATCTAACCCTCTTTTATGAATTTAGGCGTAGGTTGGGGAGCCACTCTTGTGCGCGGGTGAATCCTGCGGATACGCTACGCGAGCCCCGCGTTGAGAGAAGTGGCGTTTGAGGAACGTAGACGCGCAGCGGCTTCTCGTTCGCCGTCAGGCGTTCCCGAAGGGTAGAGTAACCCAACAACCAAAAACCTCGGTATTGTTGGGTTACGCTACGCTCCACCCAACCTACATTTATTTTTATTTTTCCAGAGTGACAGAAAAGGGCTAATCACGGAGCAGAGTCTCTCAAAGATACAGTGAATTTTCGTACAATATCTACCAAAAGTTATACATACAAATAAATACTAGTTCTATACAATACTAGTGTCCATCAGTGTTTATGTTGTATAAAATAAAGTATTTTTTGTTTTTGGTAAATGTTATTACTTAGGAAATCTTAGAGGCAACTGTTAGCTCATTATCATTAGACTATAGAGCGCAGCCATTACACAGAATTTGGTTATTAGCACCAGAAAAATACCTCTTGAGGTGGATATATCAATGTGTTTATTTTAGTAACTAATGGATATTCAACGTTCTTTTCAGCGTCCTTTGCCTCTAAAGATAGAAGCTCATGAAGAAAGTTTACTCCAGACGAGAAATGAAATCCAGAAATTCATCAAGCTATCAGAAGGATTATTATTCGGGAAAGTTGGGCTTGATGGTGGTCTTGGATTTATCCCCATTGTAGGTGGATTATACACAGGAATAGCAGGTATCTGGCTATTATTCCAATCCTACCGAATACGAGCTGATTGCCCGGAAAAGCTATTAATTATAACTCTGACTTTTGCCGATATCATAGTAGGAATATCTGTTACTATTGTTGGTGAAATTTTAGATATTTTTTTTAGAGTTCATGCTTGGAATGGCAGCCGCTTGATTACACATATAGATAAGCAACTTTCCCTAATTAAACGTACTCGTGAGCAATTAAGTCAAGGTATTAATCCCGATATAGATGCTTTGGAAGATATATTGTTTAGAAATGGGAAAACAAAAGAACAAATAAGGAATAGATATATAATAACTGCCTTAACACTAATACTTATATTTGCCGGCTGTGCAATAATGTTCAACTGACAATATTATATAAATTAATATTATTTTTTTGAATGTTAGAATTACAAAATACTTTTCAAGTGATAGATATGCAGTTTTATTATTATTCCAATAAATTTCCGTAGACACGAACGGACATAAATTTAAAAAGTATTAAAAAAAGCAGCATAGAAATAGTCTTATAAAGTCTTTCATCAGGTTTTAAACGATTATAGCTTTAATTCAATCAGGGGCATTTGACCAACTCAGATAAGACTTTGGGAATTCAAGTCTTTCTATTGAAAATGTCAATTTATTATTTGAAGGTAGGGTAAATAATATGGATAAAGAAGCTTTATTAGTTGATAGCTTTAAAAAAGTCTTTGAAAGCATGAATAATGAAGGAATAAAAGAGAGCGTTGATAAAAATGGAATTGATCAATTCATTTCTAACTGTGCATTATTAGCTGCTACAACAGGTGCAGCAAGTGGATTTGGTGGATTTACTACGATGGTTATTGGAGTCCCAGCAGATGTCATAAATAATGTTATTCAACAGTTTAGAGTCACCTTGGGAGTTATCTATTATAAAAAGGGAGTATATAAAGTTTCTTTTAGTGAATTTATGACAATAGTGGGTCTTTCAGTAGGTGTAGAAATTGGTGCATCTATCACAAAATCCGTAATGATAAGTATTGCTAACAAAATACTTATTAGATTGTCTGCATCGACAGCAGGTAAAGCTATACCTTTTTTAGGTGCAGCTATTGGTGGAAGTGTAAATTATGGCTTTATTAAAGCTATAGGTTCTGCTGTTAAAAAAGTTGATATGAGTGATATTGTATTTAAGGCATATTTAGAACAGAATGATTCAAATGATGTAACTGGTTTACTTCCTGAATTAAAGTGAATTATTTATGCTTTTCCCGATTCATCTTATGGATAAAGATTGAAAATCTATAGCGGTAGTTCATCTGTTCGCTCTACCTTTACCGCTAGCCTAGCACCAAGAATTTCAATTAGCTTTTTTACAGTCCGGTGTTTGATGTGTTCGGGTTTCTTTATTTCTTTGCGAATGGTAGAACCGTATTTTCGCTCTACCTTTATCCTCAGAAAGTTCGTATAAAAGTTTCAGTCACCAACAAAGACCCCGTCCGTCCCGACGGGGTTTACTCTGCTGCAAATCATCAATTGTATTTGCGGTAATGACAATCCGTAAAATACCTTTTAATTCCTCTACATCCCAATTATTGGGTGCAAGACTAATGAGTTTTTTAGTGCTGGTATCTGCGGGTTTTGGCATTTATTTGTGGTAGATACTTTCGGCAGAAAACATATCAACAACAGATTAATTGATTTGGAGGGAGGATATGCGATCGCCATTCGAGCGAGGAAAACTTTGAGGAAAGTGTGAGCTTTCAGAATGAGCCGTCCTGTTCCCGCTCACGCACAACCCGAACACCAATCCCCATCTCAAAACTTCTTCCTTCTTCCTTCTTCCTTCTTCAATGAGTTTTATAAATGGTTGGTTGATTTCCGCCGACCTGTATATTTTAGATCAGGTAGGAAATTAACTCAGGAACACTCTCACTCTTGTTACTCTGCCAATAACCATAAAGCCGATTAATGGCATTTATGTGTGCATACGCCGCTGCTAATATAATATCTGTATCCGATGCCTGTCCGGAAAAAATACGCTGCTCGTACTTTAACCTCACCGTAACCGTACCTAAAGCATCAATTCCTTCAGTAACAGATTGCACAGAAAACTCAATCAATTGATTGGGAATCTTCACCACCTGATTAATCGCTTGATACACTGCATCCACAGGACCAGCACCAACCATCGCATCAGTAATGATTTTACCTTCCGGTGTGAGGATGGTCACAGTTGCTGTGGGACAAGCACCACTACCACAGGAAACCTGGACGTGTTCCAGTTGAAAGCCTTTGACTGTGGGAATCAGGGTTTCATCCCGAACAATGGCTTCAATGTCCCAATCGGATACTTCTTTTTTCTTGTCAGCCACTTCTTTAAAACGAATGAAGGCTTTGTTTAACTCGGCTTCACTCAACTCCCATCCCAATTCCTTTAACCGAGTGCGAAAGGCGTTGCGTCCAGAGTGTTTGCCGAGAACAATGCTATTTTCCGTCAACCCAATGGCAGCTGCTTCCATAATTTCATAAGTTTGGCGGTGTTTAAGTACTCCATCTTGATGAATCCCTGATTCGTGAGCAAAGGCGTTGGCACCGACAATGGCTTTGTTTGGTTGTACCAATATATTAGTAGAGTTGGAAACTAGACGGGAAGATTTATAAATTTCCTCTGTATTTACCTTGGTTAGGGGTGCTTGTGAATCCACAGAACGACCAAAGTAGGGATTAAAGTAAGACTTCCGCACCTCCAATGCCATGACTATTTCTTCTAGTGCAGTATTGCCAGCACGTTCACCAATGCCGTTGATTGTACATTCTACCTGACGCACACCATTTTCAATAGCTGCGATCGCATTTGCGGTGGCTAGTCCCAAGTCGTTTTGGGTATGAATGGAAAGAATTACCCCATCTATACCGGGAACGTTCTGCTGAATCCCTTGAATTAACCTTTCTGTTTCCTTGGGTGTAAAGTAACCCACGGTATCGGGGATATTAATAGTTGTGGCACCAGCTGCGATCGCTCGTTCTAATACTTGATACAAAAATTCTACATCGGAACGGCTGGCATCCATGGGAGAAAACTCCACGTCATCCACAAAGGACTTTGCATAGCCTACCATTTCTTGTGCGATCGCTAATACTTCACTCCGAGATTTCTTTAATTGATATTTGAGGTGAATGTCGGAGGTGGAAATAAAGGTATGAATTCTCGGGTTAGCTGCTGGTTTTAAGGCTTCTGCTGCGGCTTGAATATCTTGACGTACTGCTCTGGCCAAACTACATATAGTAGGACCACCAACAATACCCACTTCCCTGGCAATATTATTTACCGCCTCAAAATCACCAGGACTAGAAACGGCAAACCCCGCTTCAATTACGTCTACCCCTAAAAGAGCTAGTTGACGAGCAATGACGAGTTTTTCTGATGCATTGAGGGTAGCACCAGGAGATTGTTCTCCATCCCTTAAGGTGGTGTCAAAAATAATCACTCTGTCTGGTTGTGGTTTCATGCTCATCACTATACTCCTGGGTAATTTAATTTTGGATTTTTGATTTTAGATTTGGGATTGTGATACCAAGTTGCTTGCAAAGATAGTATTTTGTCATTGCGACTAGAGCGGAGCGGAAGGAAGCAATCTCACCAACTCGAACTACTACAACAGAAGGCAACTTAGTATGAAATAGCTACTGAAAGTGAATGTCATTATCGTATATTGTATACAATATACTTAAAATTGTATACAAAAAAGCAAATGGGTTTAAGTGAATTAGCAGCCAATGTATTGCCACAACAACGCAGTACGCCGGATTTGATTGCTGATGCTTTACGGGAGGCGATAATCCAGGGTGTTTTGCAGCCAGGGGAATCCCTCAGACAAGACGAAATAGCCAAGCAGTTTGGGGTGAGCCGGATTCCTGTACGGGAAGCACTGCGTCAGTTAGAAGTGGAAGGATTAGTGAATTTCTACGCCAATCGGGGTGCGGTGGTTTCCGCTTTATCCCCGGCAGAAGTTGAGGAAATTGGGGAGATTCGTGTAGCTTTGGAAACCACAGCTATTAAACTAGCTATTCCTAATTTAACTGAATTTGATTTAGAAAAAGCTCAATCTATATTAGATGCAGCGTTAACAGAAACTGATGTTGCTCGCCTAGGAGAATTAAATTGGGAATTTCATACTACTTTATATAGCCCTGCCAACCGTCCGCGATTGCTAGGTATAATAAAGAACTTGCACATTAATATTGAGCGTTATGTGCGGTTACAAATGACCAAGATGAATTATGTAGAGCGATCGCACAAAGAACACGAACAAATTTTAAATGCTTGTCGGCAAAAAGATACTTCAACAGCAGTCAGGTTATTAAAGCGACATATTGATAAAGCTGCTAAAGAATTGGTGAAATACTTAGTACTTGTTGAAAAAACTTGAACATCTCATGGGATTGGTATAATCCATCTCGATAGTGATTGACTTTTTCACTTCGCCGCGTTCCCAAAAGAATTTATCAAGTAATTTCAGATACAAACATATCTGCTTGCCTAACCTCTTAACTTGCAGCTTTGGCGTTGTCCGTAACACAGCCCGAAAGCCTGAAGATGAGTTGTCAGTTGGAAGGGCAGTTAAATCTGTTTCCGATTAACTTCTTTAAATTAGGCTAAACCTCCGTGTCTTGTGACCGGAGTATGCTTACTCCATTACTCTAGCGCAATAGTATTTTGTCGCTAAAACCCTTCCTCTACCGCAACAGTTTTTTGGGAAATGGAAATCTTTATCTATAGGCAAGCGAGTTCTTTGTCTTTAAAACCGTTTCTCTAGCGCAACAGTTGTTTTGGGAAGAAGAAATCCTAACTATAGCGCAATAGTTTTTTTGGGGGGTAGAACCGTTGCAAAAACATTACCCAAAGTTGGACAATGACCTCATACTAACGGCTGTATAAGGATTCCCAGTAGGACTTTCACCTACTACCCGAAGTGCCATTAGGCTTCCTAAACAGGGCATTGTCCACCAGACTCCGAC
>JASJDS010000060.1 GCA_030065055.1 Calothrix sp. MO_192.B10 | reverse complement strand
AATCTCGTTTAGCCCACATTCCCACCTTGAAATAAATTTCAAGGCTAATAAACCAAGTACGTTAAAACGCACTCTCCTGCCTTACAAGCGTCTGATTTATCAGACTTTGCCTACTCGCTGTGGGAATTTATTCCTAGGCGGACATTTGGGCTAGTTGAGAATGGTGCAAGTTATGAACACCCCTAGGAGGGGGAAGTCATTCAATTTTGGATTTTGGATTTTGGATTTTGGATTGACAAGCGCGGAGCGTTGCGAGCGAAGGGTGGCAATCTCAAAGTCACGCATTATTAAACCCCCTTGCAACGAATGAAACAAACACATTTTTATTCCTTGGCTAAAAACCTTGCTCTATAAGGGTTTTAAAATGTGTTAGTTATGAGTCATTCCCTCATCCCCTGACTCTGATTTAGCAACTAAAGTAAACACAGTAATCTCTGGACGAGAATTAAATCGTAAAGGTACATGACTAATGCCAATACCTCGATTGGTATACTGAATCATTTCTCTTACTTGGTAAAGCCCCTTATAATACTTACTACCCAAGGGCGGAAGAATTGGTGGTTTAGAGAAAGGCAAGCGTATTTGTCCACCATGGGAATGTCCAGATAATTGCAAATCAAACCTTCCCGTAGCAGCACTAATGTCAGCAAAATCTGGTTCATGGGCGAGTAAAATTGCTGCACCTGCCTCGGGTAACTGCTTTAATACTAAATCTAAACGGTCTTTTCGTGCCCAGACATCATCAACACCAGCAATATGTAGCATGGCGTTACCTCGCTGGAGGGAATAAACAGTATTGGCGAGGTTGAGAATGTTGGTTTGCTGTAATATGCGTTTAGTAGCTTGGGCATGAGTCTGTGATGAGTAATCATGATTGCCCAACACAGCCACAGTTTTATCCTTAGGTTCCAGTTGACTCAATGTGACTAGATTAGGAATAAATTTTTCGTAGCCTTTAGTTGCATAATCACCTGTTAAAGCGATTAAATCCGGTTTTTGTTGGTTGACAAGTTGAAAAAGACGAGTTAAACGTTGTTTCTTCATCCCCTTGTCTACGTGAATATCGCTAAGTTGAACGATTTTATAACCATCAAATTCTGCTGCCAAATGTGGTAATTTTAGTTCTACAGCACGAACTTCAATCCAATTTGGCTCAATAAAATAAGCATAAAAAAAGATACAGATAAGAGCAATAATCAATATTTTCATACTTTTCGATAGGAAAAATCTATTTTTTTTTCGTTTCTTGCGATGTCTCAATATAGAGTCTCCATCAATTTAAATTTTATCTAAATGATAGCTTGATAATTTTATGATTTTGTTTGTGATAATACTGACTAATTAATCCCAGAAGCTAGATAGATTTTATTTTGAATAAATAAATTTAAATTTTCTCATTTGTCATATCATGTGCGGATGAATAGTTATGACAGTCTCCCACTGGGAAATACCACAACCTGCCCATGTTAGCGTAGCTTGACGCGAAGCTTCATAAATATATCAAGTGCTGCTCCCACACCCAGGCTGTCAACCGTCAACTATCAACTACCAACTATCAACTATCAACTATCAATTTCTATCAGTTTGTTTCGGGATGACAAGCCAGATTTGATGTGAATACATGATTTCGGTACATCAAATTTTTTTGCTAATAGTTTGATTAACTCCTCATTCGCTTTACCATCCACAGGAGGGGATTTTAAACGTATGGTAAGACTGCCATCTGTTTCTTCAGTAATTTTTTGCTGTTTGGAATTAGGTTTTACTTTGACTCTTTGTTGCATAATTTAAACTTGCCTTAATCGTAAGGAGTTTCTTCCAGAACATCACTATGATTTAATGACTTTTGACTGGGAGCATCCCACTTTTTTTTACGTCATTGCGAGGAGGAACGACGAAGCAATCGCATGAACTAATTCTGAGTTGAAGATTTTGCGTTCGCGGAGCGTGTCCGAAGGACTTATGCTTCGCTTCACTTCGTTGCGTGAGCGCTTCGCGCACGCAACGCGAACGCAATGACATTTATTCTTTTGATGCAAAATAAAAACTGGGATGCACCCCTTTTGACTTCCGCGTTGGCGTAGCCGCCCTGTAAGGGCTAGGGAGTGTTTTCAAACCCAAAATTGGCACAAATTGTAGGTTGGGGAGCCACTCCGTTGCGGTGAAACACTTGCGGTGGACGGTAAGCCACTGCGGTGGACGGGTTCCCCGGCATAAAGCAAGTGGCGCAACCCGAAGGGGTTCCCCGGCATAAGCAAAGTGTTGCTCGCGAAGCGTATCCGAAGGATTCACCCGAAGGGAGGTTCCCTCCGTTGTAGTCAGTGGCGTTTGAGGAACGAAACCCAACATTATTCGTCAGATTTGTTGGGTTTCACTTCGTTCTACCCAACCTACACGATAGTTTGAAAACAGTCCCTAGCGGTTGACTAATGTAACAGTTTCTAACTATTCATGAACTCCCAATTTTACAGTTTGGGAGTTGTCATGAATTAGATGTTTGTACTCAGCTTAAAAATATAGCTAATTCGCAATTAAGCACCATGTGAAAAGTATTTATAAGCCGCATATGCAAGAGTTACAACCCCAGTGACAATTGCCGATTCATCCACATCAAATAATGGGTGGTGCAGGGGATAATTAATCATTCTATCTTTAAAACCTACCCCCAAACGAAACATAGAACCGGGTGCATGATCCAAATACACGGAAAAATCTTCCGCTCCCAAAGATGGTTCTGGTAAAATCTGCACCGCATCACCCCCCCAAGCTTCTTCCGCCGCCGATTGGAGTATTTGAGTAATGGCATAGTCATTTTGGACTGAAGGCACGCCTTGGCGATAATTGAGTTCATACTTAGCACCATAGGAGTGGCAGACATTAGCAACAATTTGTTCGATCCAATTTGGTAATTGAGTGCGAGTTTCCGGGTGTAGCGATCGCACGGTTCCTAATAATTGTACGCGATCGGCAATCACATTGGGCGCTCTGCCTCCCTCAATTTTACCAATACTCAATACCACAGGACGCAAGGGGTTCTGGGTACGGCTAATGGCTTGCTGCAAGTTTGTAATCACTTGGGAAGCAATCCAGATAGCATCAATCGCCTCGTGGGGACGAGCACCATGCCCGGATTCGCCAATGATAATAATTTCTAACTCATCCGCCGCCGCCGTTAATGCTCCATAACGCAAACCAATTGAGCCTGCGGGGATGGAAGGAAACACATGAAGCCCCAGTATGGCATCTATCTTGTCCATTGCTCCATCTTTCACCATCCAACTGGCTCCCTGGGCGATTTCTTCTGCTGGCTGAAACAAAAATCGCACCTTACCGGGCAACTCCTCTACAATTTGTGAGAGAATCATTGCCGTTCCCAGACCTACTGTGGTATGTACATCATGACCACATGCATGCATAATACCTGACTGACGTGAACTAAATCCTAACTCAGTACGTTCTGCAATTGGTAAAGCATCCATATCAGTACGAATGCCTAAGATGCGGGTATCCTCGCCCTTGCCTTGTAGTTCCCCTATTACCCCTGTTTTGCCCACTCCCTCTTCCGCATGAATCCCACAAGAAGATAACACACCAGCAACAAAGGCAGATGTTTGGTATTCCTGTCCGCTGAGTTCTGGGTGGGAGTGAATGTGACGGCGAATTTCAATTAGTCTAGGTGCTAGCTGTATGGCGATATCTTTTATATGGGTGAGCATTGACAAATTACTTTACACTCTTTTTTCCCATGATAAAGAAGTGTTACACAACAAAGGACGATAACTTTCTGGTTCAGTAGATCGCAAAATGTGCGGGAACTGGGGTAAAAATAAGGGTTTCAGCCCTCACGGGGTGACAAGAAAGCTGAAAGATGGAAGAAGTAAGTCGATAGCTTATCGATATCTTGTTGATACGGTGATGTTATTATCGGGAGCATCCCAAATTTTAATAAATAATCTATCCAATACCCTAGAAGGGTATCGCTACACGAACAAAGCCCACCTTCGTGGGCTTGGCTTGTGTAGCCCCAGGCTAAGAGGTGAGGGCTTTTATAAAAATGGGATGCTCCCGCAATTAGTTTGTTAAAGTTTGTTTTTACTTTTCTGCCAGTCTTCCAACGCTGCAATCACAAAAGTTGCTGCGGGGTGGTTGAGAAGTTGTCCTAATGCTTGAATCCCTCCAGTTTTTAAAGCACTGAGTACCCGTTGACGCAGCTTGGAATTATTGTCGATATGTTGAATCGCTGCTGTTGCTACTGCCTTTTTTTCGGCTTCAGTATTAGTTGGGTAATTTTGGGATAGTTGATTGAGTAGCTGTTGGATTTCTGCTGCTGCTTCGGATAGATTATTTTTTGCTTGGTTAAAGTTAAAATCGCCTTTCACTTCACCAATAGCATTTGTAACAGGTGCATGAAAATTTTGAGAAATGTTTGTAGAATTATCTGACATAATATTTATGTTTTCCTGACGATTTTTTTATTTAAATACCTTGAGATTGCGGTGTATTGATAAAACTGCCTTTAACATTACCAACTGCATTCGTTACCTCAGCATAAAAATTCTGTTGGGAAAAATTCATGATTGGCTGATTTGACTTAATTGCTGTTTTCATAAATTGTGCATATTCATACTGATTAATTTTGCCGTGATTAAACAGAAATACTAAAATATCCTCTTTATAAGCATCAAAATCTATATCTGTCAGGAGAATATATATTAGCTTTTCTTTTTGCACATAGGGAGGCATATCTACAATCAAAGGCATTGTTTTTGCTAACCAAAAGAGCATTTGCTGTTTATTTTTCGCTCGTGCGGCTAAAAGAGCTAAATTGACTAAAGGATAAGGATTTAAACTATAGACATCATGCGCCTGATGATATAAAAATTGACTATTTGGATAATCTTCTAACGCAACAAAAACTCTTGCCTTGTCATTCAAACAAGCGCTCAATTTAAATTTAAATATCTCAAGATTAAGGTTCTGATTTTGGGCAAAATTTAGCGACATTTGATAATGTTGGATGGCGTTATCAAAATGGGATAAGGAATCGTGATACATTCCCTGACTGCTAGTACAAAAGGCGATTGCATAACAAATATCCCCAATAGTCAAGTGTTCATTAGCTCCTATATTATTAAATCTCAGAACTTGCTGAATGAAATAGTAAGCTTGATTAAAATCCTGTTTCATTTGATAGCACCAAGCTAAACGAAAATAAGTTATTGGGCTACTAGGAAATTGATTAATGCTTTGAAATATTTTTAAATAATCTAGAGATAAATTTATTGCTGTATCTAATTGTTTTTTACGAGCGTAAACTTCAGCAAGGGTATCAATGAAACAGGCTTGATCAAGATGATTACTTGCTAGTTGAACTGCTTTATTTGCAAATGCAAGTGCTTGGTCGAGTTGATAGTTATGAATTGCATAAATCCAAGCGAGATAGTTATAGGTAGGTGCGTGTTGAGGATTTGTTTGCAGAATTGTGAGGAATATCTGAGTTGCTTGATGATAGTTTCCTTGTTGAGTTAATGCAACTGCTTGATTAAATGAAGCTTCGATTTCTGTTTGGTTGTGGTTGTTATTTGAGTTGTTGGAGTTGTTGAAAATGTTCATAACTATCCATTAGACTTGTTCTGAAATTTACAACTTAGTCTGGACAAAGGTTTTAGAGGTTGGCTATATGTCTGAAATCAACGTAGGAATGAGGGTTAGAGATAGTTGTTGATAGTTTAGAGGAGAAAGATAGGGTTATATGATTTTGAGCATCCATAATATTTATTGTGTTGTAAAAATGCCCAAACTTATTTGGGACAATAACTATGCTAGCGATAGACACAATTTTATGTTCTTTCTTTTTGCGAATTTAATTTTCGGACGGGTCTATTTCATTCAATTTTTCAATCAAACGTTGTCGTAATAATTGTGTTATTGAGAGAGCATTTTCTACTTCTGATGATTGAAAGGTATAGCCACAAGAACAATAAAACTCACTATTCATTATATCCCATTCTTCATAAAGATACAAAGAAGAACTAGTACAAATCCGGATCAGTACTTGTAGGGTGCGTTATGCTAAAAGCACTCCGCACCGAAAAGATTACTGGATGGTGCGTTACGCTTTGCGGTAACACACCCTACGTGTTTTTCAAAAATCAAATAGTAATCCTATAGTATAATTACTCACTTTTTTTTCTAAGTATTTGGGTAATATGAGTGTAAAAATTTTACCTAAAACGACATAGATGCGATCGCTGGCAATCCAAACAGAAATTCTAATATATCTCTTTAGGTCACACAACCAAGCAGTTAGCTCCTAGGCTGTGTACTTTGTTGGAATTTTCATGATTTTTGTTCATGCAATTTTTTTGTCGTTCTTTTGCCGTTCCTTAACTCGTCCCCATGCTCCGCGTGGGGACGCATTGCACGAGGCTCTGCCTCGATTTAGGAAGCGGGAGCCTCCCTCATGGTGTTCCAAGCCAGAGTCTTGGAACAAGTTGAAAACTGTTCTAGCCGGATACGATTTTGCTAAATTAAATTCAGAACTTTTTCACTTCGGTTGGGGCGTTGTCTCCCCTTTTTTGGGGACGATGGAAAGCGAACGCTCCACGGAGGGCGCTTGCGCTATCGCGTACATTTTGGTTTCAATGCTACTCGCACCCAAGGTAACAGACATGGGATAATGGATACAGATATTATCGGAGTACAAAGTTCAATTCTTTAGTGGCACGGGCAAGCGGTGTGATTATGCTTGGCGAATTAGACAGCAAATGATAGTTATTCCACTTTTAATCTAGGCATTTGAGAGAATATTACTTATGAAGCACTCAGATATGGAAATTTTGGAACATTTAGTTGAGCATTCAACTTTAGCTGCTGTACTAGAGATGTTAGAACGAATATGCCACAAAAAAGCGGAACATCTGAGAAATCATTGGAATGATGAAAATTTAGCCAAGTGTTGGGAAAAAGCTGCCAGACAAATAGAAAATATGAATGTTGATGTCTAAATTAGGTTTAACCCTAGCAGTAGGGTGCGTTATGGCTTTAGCCTTTAGCGTGCCTCTTACAGAGGAACTACGTTAACAAAGCAGCGTGTGCTTTGCACTTAGCCATGCCCGTTGGCGTTCGCCCTTGGCGTGGCGAAGCCTCAGCCACCCTTTCAGGGTTAGGGCTATACGCACGCCCGCCATATTACCGGATGGTGCGTTACACTTCGTGGTAACACACCCTACGTGTTTTAAGCGCAAGCGCAGGCTACGCCAACAAAAATCAAATAGTAATCCTATTATTAATACTATGTATTGCTGGAAGTGGACAAATACATTATTGAATTCAATTTTATTATCCTCCAACTTTGATGAATGATTTTTTCTTAATCAGGACTTACGCATTAATAATGATTTTAGGTCATTACGAGCGATAGCGAAGTAATCGCCAAGAACTCTGGGATTGCTTCCCTACACGGAGCCTGTTGCGAGCGAAGCGCGGCAATCCGGTCGCAATGACAAATAATGCTTGCGTAAGTCCTATTAATTTCATACTTCAAATCAGCAATGCCCAATAATTACTGCTGATTCTGATTATTTTATCAACATATTTTCTAGGAATTGATCGGATGATTTCCTTTCAGTAATTAAACTGATGGATATTTTTTATTTGGTGAGCTAATTTACAAGTTAGTTCCGCTTATTACTGATGTCATATTTATTTAGCTGTCCAGGGGTAAACTGGAATGAATTCTCCAGAAAATTACGAGCAACAATTACAACGTAGAGAACGTCAACTCAAAGAAAAGGAAGCAGAACTACGACTCCGGGAATTGGAAGTTGAAATGACTGACAAGGATGCTAAGTTCTATCGAACGGTGAAGCATCAACCGGAAAAGGCTGAAAAACTTTCTTGGCAGAAAAAGACTGTCTTAGGATTGAAGTTATTCGGTTTGGGAGTTGTAGCATTGGTGGCTGTACGTTTAGCTGCTGTGCTGGCAGGGGTACTTATTGTTGGAACGTTAATATTTGCAGCTTATAAATTATTTTTCAATTCTAAAAAGTAAACATTAATTATGAGTTATCAAGTCCCTAGTGATAGGTTTATTCACGATTTAGAACGATTTGTTCGAGTCCGTTCTGAGGTTTCTATTGCTTTAGATAAAATTGCTGAGACTATTGATAAGGCAGAAATTGATGGGGATGCTGCTTCTGGTAAGCTCAGTTTGGCACGGGATATTGAAGATATTAAGGTAGCTAGTAAAAATCTCCGTCAGGGTGTATTTCGCCTGTTGGTGTTGGGAGATATGAAACGGGGTAAAAGTACGTTTCTGAATGCATTAATTGGAGAGAAGTTATTACCCAGTGATGTAAATCCCTGTACGGCGGTGTTGACTGTGCTGCGCTACGGAGCAGAGAAACAAGTAACTGTACATTTTAATGATGGGAAAAGTCCCCAACAGTTGGATTTTGATACTTTTAAACATAAATATACTATCGATCCGGCAGAGGCAAAAAGGTTAGAGCAACAGAAGCTGGAAGCATTTCCTGATGTGAGTCATGCTGTGGTTGAGTATCCCTTACCACTGTTAGAAAAAGGGATTGAAATTGTTGATAGTCCGGGATTAAATGATACGGAAGCCCGGAATGAATTATCCTTGGGTTATGTGAATAATTGCCATGCAATTCTGTTTGTAATGCGAGCTTCCCAACCTTGTACTTTAGGGGAACGGCGGTATTTAGAAAATTATATTAAAGGTAGGGGACTTTCGGTTTTCTTCTTACTCAATGCATGGGATCAGGTAAAGGAATCATTAATAGATCCCGATGATGAGGAGGAATTGCAAGAAGCAGAAGCTCGGTTGAAACAAGTTTTTCAGGCGAATTTAGCTGAATACTGTGTAGTTGATGGACAAAATATCTATGACGAGCGGGTGTTTCCGATTTCTTCTCTACAAGCACTGCGTCGGCGGTTGAAAAATCCCCAGGCTGATTTAGAGGGTACGGGTTTCCCTGAGTTTATGGCAGCATTGAATACATTCTTAACTAGGGAAAGAGCGATCGCAGAATTACGACAGGTAAGAATATTAGCTCGTCAAGTAAGTGATCGCACTAAGGAAGCGATCGACAGACGCATTCCTCTGTTGGATCAAGATGTCAATCAATTACGGGACAGAATTAGCTCTGTAGAACCGGAATTTAACAAACTCACGGGTATTCGGGATGAGTTTCAGCAAGAGATTATCCACACCAGGGATACCCAAGCAAAGTCCATTGCTGATTCTTTCAAGAATTACGTTTTAAATTTAGGTAATACTTTTGAAAGTGATTTTCTCCGCTATCAACCAGAGTTAAATCTGCTTGATTTTCTCAGTAGTGGGAAGCGGGAAGCTTTTAACAATGCACTGCAAAAAGCCTTTGAGCAATACATCGCGGATAAATTTGCGGCTTGGAGTTTAACCGCAGAAAAAGATATGGATGCAGCCTTTAGGCAACTTTCCCGCAGTGCGGCTAAGTATGGTACGTCCTACAATCAAGTCACAGATAGAATTACAGAAAAACTTACTGGGGAACCAGTCAGATTGAATAGTAGTGTTTCTGGTGAAGATGAGCACTCACCGGCGTGGGCAAAATGGGCGATGGGATTGTTTTCCCTGGCTAGGGGGAATTTAGCTGGTTTCGCTATGGCTGGTGCGGGTTTTGATTGGAAAAATATTCTGTTAAACTACTTCACTGTGATTGGTATTGGTGGGATAATTACGGCGGTTACGGGGGTTTTCCTCGGTCCCATTGGTTTTGCTTTGTTAGGTTTGGGTGTGGGTTTTTTACAAGCGGATCAAGCCAGGAAAGAGTTGGTGAAAACTACTAAGAAAGAGTTGGTGAAATATTTACCACAGGTAGCCAACGAGCAATACCATACTGTTTATAATGCGGTGAAGGAGTGTTTTGACTCCTATGAGAAAGAAGTTAATCATCGCATTAATGATGATATTAAAGCTCGTAAGTCGGAATTAGATAACTTACTTAAGCAGAAACAAACCCGCGAAATTAACCGGGATGCTGAATTAAAACGGTTAAGTAATCTCAGGGAGGATGTGACTGTACAGGTACAAAAGGTAGAGTTAGCTTATAGTAATTTAATTGCTGATTATAGTTAATTCTTGGCGTTGCTGATTGAAAATATGAATTTGTCTCACGCAGAGGCGCAGAGGCGCAGAGAGGAAGAGTTTAAGATATATGATTTTTTGAGTTCATATTCCAATTCAGCAATGCCAATTAAACCTCATCCATATTGAGAACTGGAGTTTTTCCTCTAGGAAATACCAAAAAGGAAATTCCCCTGTAGGGAACATCTACAATATTCTTGCATAGGTCATAACCTTAATGATGCCGTGCCCACCTCATCCGATTGAATATTCGTAAGCAAAAACTATGGTTTTCAAAGTAGACATGGTTTATCTTATGTTTTCAGAATAATCAAGAATTGGAAAAGCAAATTTTCGATTTTGGATTGATATCGTTTCCGTTTGTATCGGAATTATTTAAATATCTTCTCTCTTCCTCTTCCTCTGCGTTCTCTGCGCCTCTGTGGTTTTTTTATCATTCCGGTGTAACCGGATTTGATATGAAAGGTTCAAAATTGTTTGAAGATTGCGTTCCCCAAACCACTCCAAATTTTTTTATTTCCTATCAATCGCAATCATCTTTATGAGGTAAAAACGTGCAAATTTCCCCAATAACTGTCAACTGTCAACCATCAACCGTCAACATTTTCCCACTATGCAACAGGCGAATCCAAACTATCAACAACTAGCAACAGCAATCAAATCTGCATCCACATTGCTGGATTTAGATCCAAAATCGGTACTTTATGAAGATGCGATCGCTATTTGTAATCATCTGACTAATCCTAACTTTCGCATTGCTGTATTTGGTCCTTTTAATCATGGCAAGTCTACCTTAATTAATGCCATGTTGGGGAATAAAACTTTACCCATTGATTTGATTCCCACCACCGGTGCAGCCATTACAGTTAAGTATGGAACTGATTTACGGACTCGGATTGTTTTAGTTGATGGTACGGAGATTTACCGCAGTGGTACGAATATTTTAAAACAGTTTGCGGTTTTGGATGGGGATAGGCGAATGCGTGGGGATGTGGCATCTGTGGAGGTGTTTTGTCCCCATCCTTTGCTAGAAACAGGGGTGGAGTTTCTCGATTTACCGGGAACTAATGATAGGGAAGCACAAGATAATTTGGTACGTCAGCAACTATTGGGTGCGGATTTAGTAGTGCAATTACTAGATGCGCGGAAGTTGATGACTTTGGAGGAACGGGAAAATTTACGGGATTGGTTGTTAGAGCGGGGAATTAAAACAGTTATTTTTGTGGCGAATTTTTTGAATTTGTTATCACCTGAAGAACAAAAACAAGTGCAAAATCGCTTGCGTTTTGTAGCTGAAAGTTTCCGGGCTGAATTACCTCCCGGCTTTAGTAATTTGTATCGGGTTGATGCTTTACCGGCTTTAAGAGCTAGATTAAAAGGGGATGTTGCTGCTGCTAATGTTAGTGGTTTGGTGGAGTTTGAAGCTGCATTACAAAACGTGGTGAGGATTCTGCAAAAAGATACCCCAGGAGTAAGAAAGCCAAGGGTAGAAAAAATAGTTGCAAAAATCCAGCGATCGCTAAAAGCAAAAATTACGCCTTTAGAAACTGAAATTGCTCAATTTTTTGATAAAAATCAAGTTAAATATGATATAAAACAACGTGCCGCAGAACTAATTAAGCAAGGTTTTCATCAGAGTATTGATGAATTAAAAAAATGCTTAGATATACAAAATTTGCGAGATAAATATCAAGCAGATGCCGCCGTTGCTTTGGCTCAGAATGAGTTTAAATCCTGGGAAATAGATAATCTGAAACAAGATTTAAAGCAGCTACAATTAGATGTAACAAAATGGCTGTATCAAGCCTATGAAATTTTCCAAACCACCAGACCAGAAGATTTATCAATTGCCTTTCCTAATACACCACAAGTTACTCTACCTAATAAGCCAGGAGTTGATGATGGGATTAGCGATCCCGGTTCTTTAGCTGTGGGTGGGGGTATTGGTTGGTTATTAGGTGGTCCTGTAGGTGCTGCGGTGGTAGGAAGTATCACCTATATGGTGAATAAAAACCTGCAAAAAACAGAGGCAAAAACATCTAATGAATCCTATCATCAACAGGTAGCGAAAATTTGCGTGGATGCTGTTGATGATTATTTAAATCAAGTGAATCGTCAAGGATTATTAATTATAGATAAATATCAACAACAATTAGCAATAATCATTCATTTTAATCATAGTGAAACACCAGCAGAAATAAAGCAGAAACAGATAGAATTACAAAAATGGCAAAATAGTTTATCCGCATTAAATCAACAACTACAAAAAAGTCTGGAAATTGCTGTCCCCGATGAATTTAAAGTAGAACCAAAGACATCCAAATCTTCACAGACAAAACCCCCAGAAACCCAATCTAGGTCAGTTTATCGCTTTTCTGGTAAAGGTGTGAAAGAAGAAGTTGCCATCCCTCGAAAAGCACCACAGCAGCAACAACATCAGAAAACAACACAAACAACCAAGAAAAACGTCTCTTCATTTTCCCCTCCACCAGCACCTGACTTAGAAGCAAAATTCACTGCTTGGGAAATCGATGAAGAAATTGCACAAATGAAAGCAAATATGGGTAAGTCTGGGTTTAATACTAGCAAACAACAGCAGACCAACAAACACCAGCAAACTACCAATAAATCTAAAACTCAAGTAGATAAAGATAAAATAGCTCGTGCTTACAAAATATTAGGTTTACAACCGGGAACATCCTTAGCTGAAATTAAAAAAACTTATAAAAAATTGGTCAGAAAATGGCATCCAGATTTATATGTAGATCAGCCACAAATGCAACAACAGGCTCAGAAAAATATGCGATTAGTTAATGAAGCTTATTCGATTTTATCTGCTCAAGGCTAAAAGTGGATAATAGATCCCCGACTTCTTGTAGACGCGTTAGCGGCTTCCCGTAGGGTAGAAGTCGGGGATCTAAACACCCGCGACTCGTCAAATCATCGGAGGAGTTACTTATTGGGTTGAGGAGTCATCCGTAGGTAAGGCTTAACTACCTCAAAGCCTTTGGGGAATTTCTGCTTCAGTTCCTCAGGATCTTTAAGTGTGGGTACAATTACGCAATCATCACCATCTTTCCAATCTGCTGGTGTCGCAACACTATAGTCGTCAGTCAACTGTAGGGAGTCAATTACCCGCAAAATTTCATCAAAGTTACGTCCGGTACTGGGAGGATAGGTTAAAGTCAGACGTAGTTTTTTGTTGGGATCGATAATGAAAACTGTCCGCACTGTCACCTTGGCATTGGCGTTGGGGTGAATCATATCATACAAATCGGAAACCTTACGGTCTGGATCTGCCAAAATAGGATAGTTGAGTTTTGTACTTTGGGTTTCTTCAATATCACCAATCCATCCCATATGGGAATCTACATCGTCAACACTAAGGGCAATGCATTTAACGTTACGTTTGTCAAACTCTGGTTTTAGTTTGGCAACGGTACCTAACTCGGTGGTACAAACAGGTGTATAGTCTGCGGGGTGGGAGAACAGCACTACCCAGCTGTCACCAGCCCAATCATAAAAATTAATTTCACCTGTACTAGAGGCTTGGGTAAAGTTGGGTACTGTATCACCTAGACGGAGAGACATAATCAGAGATTCCCTATTGGTTCAAAAGCGTATTTATTCTACTTTGCAATATGACATAAAACACCGGTTATCCGATGGGTGTTTAGCAGTTTGCAACAAAAAGTTATAGCTTTTAAAACTCACACATCAACTATCCACTGATTTATTAGTCAATTTTACGGTCATAAAATTGTTTAGCGTGTAAAAATACACTTTTGGGATATACAAACGAGATATTTAAGGGTATGTGGGAATGGGCAAACTATAAAAGTACCTTCTCAATAAGAGTAAGGTGGGCAATGCCCACCCTACAAAAAATTAAGGGTTTCAGACTCTAATTTTCGAGGGTAATCTTGACAAGACTTGTTCCTTGACTCTGGCAAGGAACACAGGGCTGGAGGCTCCGCCTCCAAATCGAGGCAGAGCCGAGCACCACACATACCAAGGCAGAGCCTTGGTACGAGAGTGACACAAAAAACCTATGAACAAAAATCATGAAAATTCCATCAAAGTACACAGCCTAGGCAGTGCCCACCTTATGTTAAATCAAGGGTTTTAGGCTCTAATTTTCGAGGGTAATCTTGTGGTGCAAGATGTGAACTGTAGCGATCGCAATAGTAATAATTGTGTTACCATCGTTCAGCTTGGTCGTTGAATAATCTGCTCCACAACCCGCCGCTTTGCCTGAGGATCTATTCCTACCAAGCGTACATACTCGTCACTATACTCTGTTAAGCAAGTTTCCAGGGTAGATATGGCATCTGATTCTGCGTCAATTGTGCCTACATTACAACTTTGCCACGAACCAGTGCGAAAACGACGCTCATCTACGTGTTCAACGCCTATTTTGTAACCATGAGCCAGTAAATCCCTAACCTGTGCTTGGGTTTCTAGGGTGAGGTGGGAGCCATTGGTTGATGGCTGACTAATTGGTGTCTCCTTAACAGTGGGTGTACTGTACTGTGGAACATTTAAAACACGATTATACTCAGCAACTAAGCGGGAATTATCCACTCGCTGCTGTTCTTTGACGATTAAGTTACCTATTTCTATGAGGTGAGATAAGCTAAAATCAGGTCGTCTAAATTCTGGTAATCCTTCCAGACTTTTTACTACCCGTTGAGATATGCGTTCTAAACCAACTTCGTAGATAAAGTCACGGATTTGTTCGTCATAAATACGCGATCGCAAGGCGCTAAAAAAGTCAATAGCTTGGTTAGGAAAAGTATCAATTAATCGCTCTACTTCCTGGGATGAAAGCCCATCTTCACTAAAAATTCCCCCCACAATCCCCAGCTTGTCATCCCTATCCGGTTCCCAATAATATTTTTCCATGCGTCCATCCCGAATTAATGGAGCATAAAGGGTGGAAAAATCATTCCCAGTGGCAATAATGGGGACGCGGTGTAAAGGTGTAGCGTCGTAACTCCCAGGTAGTTGGACATTGGTAGGATTATCAGCAATATTCATCAGTGTGGCATTTACCAACTGGGTATTCACCGTATACTGAGTACCTGCATCAAAACGTCCCGCACCTGCATCTAAATCATTAATCATGATGACGCACATTTGACCCCGCACTTTGATTAATTCGGCGGTTTCCCGATAGCGTAAACGTATTAAACGAGCGGGATCTCCTGCATCTGGACTTTCTAATTCTCCCCCGGAGATGTGAGTTACTTCCACACCCATTTTTTCAAACACTAACTCACATTGAAATGATTTACCTTCACCTTTACGTCCGTGAATTCCTAATATTAAAGGAACTCGCATATTCGGAATATCAAGGTAGTTTTTGGTGACAAAAACAGAAAGTTTTTCTTCAAAACGGGGGGAAATGTAATAACTCATATCAATTTTGGATTTTAGATTTTAGATTTTAGATTGAGTAAAAAGATATAGCAATCCGAAATGAATCATAAAAATTTATTATTCCTCTCTCTGTGCCCTCTGCCCCTGGAACGGTTAATTTATTTTGACACATTAACTTCAGGGAACCAGTTTAACCAAGCATCCCAATTATTAACAATTTGAGCAAGTTCTTGATAACCTGCTGCTCTAGGATGAGCGCCATCATTATTTCTCGCTTCATCTATCCACACAGAGGATTTTTCTAGAATGGGAAACACATTTAAATAAGGTATATTCAATTGATGGCAAACTACAGCAAACTCTTGAGATAAATGAGCAATTCTTTGGTTTTGCTCCCTATCTGCACATGGTGGTGGACTCACCATTAACACAGGATATAACTGTTGAGCTTCCTTTAAAATACTGTGAATATTTTCGATTGATTTTGTTATTGGTACGCGGGTTTGTCCATTTTCCATTGTTGTGTCATTCACACCAAAAGAAAACACAACTCTACCATCATATTCTTGGGGTAAGCGATAAGAGACTTCTCGCAACCAACGATTTTTCAGCTCAGTGCTAATTTCTCTCCTCACTCCTAAATTATAGTATGTTATGTCATAACCTTTTTGATTGGCATTGACACATATTCTACCTGTCCACCCAAGACATTGCGGATCGCCAGTTCCATTGACAAATGATTCACCGAGAAAACAAATTCTCACTTCTGAAAGCTTTGGCATTGATATCACTAATTGATTTGATAGGAATAAATTAGCCACTCACTTCCATTGCCATACTTTTTATATAGCTGTTGTGCAATTGCATTATCTTTAGTAGTTGACCATCTCATTCTACTCATACCAAGGGACTGAAGATAATTTATACAGTAATCCACCAATTTTTTACCATATCCTTGTCTTCGATAATTTTCTAATACATATAAATCATTGAGAATAGCAATTTGTTCGGCAATTGTACTAGAAAATGAATAATAAATTGTGGCGAAACCAAGATATATTTCTCTATCTTGCAAGAGGAATAATTTTCCTAGTTCTTCATTATTAATAATCCGATGAAAGTGTTGACGATTTTTTTCTGTGTCAATTGAATTTACTTGATAGAATTCTTGGTATTTTTGTAACAGTTCTAAAGCAACATCCAAATTTTTCGGGTTTAACGCTTCTATAACCATGACATGATCTGCATTCAGTTGTTTAATACAAATAAAAAAATTGTTTCTCTACTCTTTAAACACACTTAGTTAAATCTTTGCACTAGAAATCACGATATTCCTTACCATGCCAAATTCTTAAAATAATTAACCTATCCTCACTTTCAATATACAGATAACGAATGACATAGTTACCAGCAACCAATTCTCGCACTTCTTCTAAGTCTTGAACAATATGACCTATGGCGGGAAAAGTCGCAAGTTTACCAATCGATTGTCTAATTCTCAAAGAAATTCTTTCGGCTGCTTCTGGATTATGCACAGCTATAAATTCTCGCAGCCTTTTCAAGTCTGAAAGAGCACTGGCTGAGAACTGTAATTGGGTCATAGTTTTGGTGCATCTTGCTCAGTTTGAGTTCCCCAAGACTCCAGCCACTTCATCACCGCTTCACCAGAAACAATATTACCTGCTTCTAAATCCGCCAGAGCCTCTTCTGTTTCACGCAGCATCTGTTGCTTTTTCTCTTCACGTTGAATGTAACAACGCAGTGCATCATTAATAATCCAGCTCTTAGAACGCCTCATGGACTGAGCAATACAGTCTAGTTTTATCTCTAAATCTTCATCTAGTCTAAAGCTCGTAGTACTCATATATTTAAGGCACATAATACAAGTTAATGCATTGTATTATATCAAAAAAATAAGAGAGGTAGATATTTCCACCTCTCTTAATCTTAAATGAACGATGTTCACGATAGAACCGCTATACAAATGCTAATTATTGATAGCGAATCAATCTTAGAATCTGTTGGGCTTGTGAACAATGAAGCTGAGGATTTGACACTGCTTAATGTTGTCAAAACCAACTACACGGATGAAGCAGTTGGGGTACTGAGAACGACACTCTTGTACTTCTCTAAGTACTTCTTGGGTGCTGCTAGCGTTGAACAAAGGTAATTTCCACATTGTCCAGTAATACTCAGCTGGGTCGGAGTTTTCATCAAACTCAATTGCTGGGAAGTAACCTTGATCCAATACGTACTGAATTTGCTTGGCGATTTGAGCATCACTCAAGGGAGGAAGGTAAGAAAGGGTTTCGTAACGACGCTCTTTTGGTAAAGTTTGCATAATTTTGTAATGGGTTGCGATGTTTGAACTACGTTAAGCAAAATCTAATCAGATGGACTATCTAAATTAGGATCTGGATTGGCTTGTTGTTCCGTCTCCAGACTGGGGTTAGATAAATTCAGTTGCGTAATTCGCTCAAGGTGCTGACGACGATGCTCCATATTAGCTTGCTGAATACCAGTGCAAAGCATTTCTGGTAAAAACTCAGCTACTTCCTCCGCAATATTTTCTCTGACAGACATAATCCGCAAAGCTAATTCTGGTTTTTCTTGGAACAGCTGCTCTATCAGCTCCTCTCCATCCTGAATTTTATCGGCGGAAAAGTTATTTAGCCAGCGCCACTGCGGAGGATTTGTTTGACTAAGTTGAGCTAACACAGTTTTAATTGCCTGATAAGTCAGGTAACGTTGCAATGTCTTCGCTGTGTCTTTCGCAATTTGCTTTAAATTCATGCTTGACCCCAGCCTTTAATAAGTTAAAAGTAATAAGTCAAAAGTGAGCCATTGCGGTGGACGGTAAGCCACTGCGGTGGACGGGTTTCCCGGCATAAAGCAAGTGGCGCAACCCGAAGGGGTTTCCCGGCATAAAGCAAATGGCGAACCCCGAAGGGGTCAAAAGAAGGGAGAATATTTTCTTTTACTCTTTAAACTTTTACCTTGTACTTAAAAATTAGACGGTATCCATTGCCTCGAACTCGAACTTAATTTCTTTCCACAGTTCGCAAGCAGCAGCTAATTCAGGGGACCATCTAGCAGCTTCGCGGATGATGTCGCCACCTTCACGAGCCATGCTGCGTCCTTCGTTACGAGCTTGAACACAAGCTTCTAGGGCTACGCGGTTAGCGGTTGCACCAGGAGCATTACCCCAGGGGTGACCTAAAGTACCACCACCAAATTGCAGTACGGAATCATCACCGAAGATTTCTACCAGTGCGGGCATATGCCATACGTGGATACCACCGGAAGCCACAGCCATTACTCCAGGCATGGAAGCCCAATCTTGGGTGAAGTAGATACCGCGAGACTTGTCTTGCTCAACGTAGTTTTCCCGCAGCAAGTCAACGAATCCCATGGTGATGCCGCGCTCACCTTCTAACTTACCAACAACGGTTCCGGTGTGGATGTGGTCACCACCAGACATCCGCAAGCACTTAGCCAATACCCGGAAGTGGATACCGTGGTTCTTCTGACGGTCGATCACCGCGTGCATTGCTCTGTGGATGTGTAGTAACAAACCGTTGTCACGACACCAGCGAGCCAAGGTGGTGTTAGCGGTGAAACCAGCAGTCAAGTAGTCATGCATGACGATGGGCATGTTCAGCTCTTTAGCGAACTCAGCCCGTTGTAACATTTGCTCACAGGTAGGAGCGGTTACGTTTAAGTAGTGACCCTTGATTTCACCAGTCTCTGCTTGTGATTTGTGAATCGCATCAGCAACAAACAAAAAGCGATCGCGCCACCGTTGGAAGGGAGCGGAGTTGATGTTTTCGTCGTCTTTGGTGAAGTCCAAACCACCACGCAAACATTCATACACGGCGCGTCCGTAGTTCTTCGCAGACAAACCTAACTTGGGCTTAATGGTACAACCCAACAAAGGACGACCGTATTTGTTTAATTTGTCCCGCTCAACTTGGATACCGTGGGGAGGTCCTTGGAATGTTTTCAGGTAAGCTACAGGAATCCGTAAGTCTTCCAAACGTAGTGCCCGCAAAGCTTTGAAACCAAATACGTTACCTACAATGGAGGTCAACATATTGGTCACAGAACCTTCTTCAAACAAATCCAAAGGATAAGCTACGTAAGCAATATACTGGTTATCTTCACCAGCAACTGGCTCAATATCGTAGCAGCGACCTTTGTAGCGATCTAGGTCGGTGAGCAAGTCTGTCCACACGGTTGTCCAAGTACCAGTGGAAGACTCAGCAGCTACAGCAGCACCAGCTTCCTCTGGAGGAACTCCCGGCTGGGGTGTCATGCGGAACGCCGCTAATAAGTCTGTATCTTTTGGTGTGTAGTCTGGGGTGTAATAAGTTAATCGGTAATCCTTTACCCCTGCTTCATACCCTGCTTTCGACTGAGTCTTCGTGTAAGACATATTTACCTTCCAAGGAGTCACTCTATTGACCTACAAATTACGCTCCATGCCGCTTATCCTCATCATCACCTATCCGCTGTTCACGCTCAGGATTGGTTGGGAACACTATTGTGTTAGGGGTTGTCTCTAGTACAGGTTTAGTAATCTTCCTACAGACGGATACCTAGTGGATATCCAACAATATTCACTAGTTTTGCTCGCGCTCTCCGACATTTTGAGGATACTTTTTCCCAGCACCTTTACATAATCAGCACGCTAGAGCCGCGTACTTACCCTGTTTTCATCTTCCCAGGAATAAAAATAATTTTTTATTTGTTCCTCCAGACTCCTACTCAAAGTATCAACTGTTGTTGATGGGCTTTGAGGGGAAATGACGAGTGAAAGACAAAAATTGCACTCCACGTAATTTGTATCTAGTCTCACAATATATCAAAGAATCCGATAAGTTATTCTTTCAATCTGCTTAACTTTTTGATTTAAATTCGTTATTAAACATTTATTTTACTTTTTGTTAATTTTCTGTTACAAAAATGTACGTTTTGTTATATGTATTCTGCTTTTTGAACCGATGTTCCGGCGATCGCCAATGTTTTTTAAGTGTTGCCAGAAAAAAGAGTATTTTTATACTTTTGCTCCAGTAAAAAACGAGGTAACAGATCCCCGACTTCTGAAGCAATATCCGCACATCACAGGGATTCTTAGGATAGAAGTCGGGGATCTAAACGCCTTGCCCAGAAAAATGATCACCAAACCGTAAAAAAAATACCGAGTAGGGGAACACTGAAATTAACCCACAGCCATTCGAGGTGATTGCTATGGGTGCTGTATCTACGAGGATGTGTGACCGTGGCATTATTTCGCAATCAGACTAGCTCCCTAATTATCTCCACTTTATTGGGAGTTGTAGCACTATCAACCATAGGTTTCCCAGGAATAGGAACTCAGGCGATCGCGCAGCGGCTCCCCAGGAGCATCGCGCAAAAAAGTGACAGTACCAAAAAACCAACGAAATTGAAAGTCAATCCATCGGAGTTAGCTCCCACCTACCCGGCTAAGGCTCCACCACCAAGAACAAATCCCCTACCCAATGAGCGACAAAAACAAGAGAATTCCGTAGAAATTGACTATCGTATTGGTGCATTGCAAGCAGACTATACGGGTAATCTTTGGGTTGGTTCTTGGCGAGGATTAACCCGCATTGACCCCAACACGGGTAAAATATTAGCCCGCGTCAGCTTACCCAATTTAACCATTGGAGACATCGCCCAAGATAAAGTCGGTCGTTTGTGGGTGGGAACCTATGGAGGACTAAAACGAATAGATCCTCGTAGTAGTGAAATTACAGCACAAAATTTATTTTTACCTTCTAAAAGAGTATTATCTTTATTGGTTGACAAAAGGGGCTATTTATGGGTAGGCACTGATAATGGTTTAGCATTAATTAGCCCTGACCAAGGGTTGTTAATGACCACATTGCAAAAACTTCCTGGTGTGAGTGCTAATGCTTTGACATTGGACGCAGAAGGTCAACTTTGGGTAGGAACCCTCGATCGCTTGGTGCGAGTCAACACTGCTAGTGCTTTTGTGATCAAGCAAATCGATCGCTTGCCAGGGGGAACGGTACAAGCCTTGGCAACTAGCCCAGAAGGTTTGATTTGGGCAGGGATGCCAAATAACCTGTTAGTAATTAATCCTAAAACTGGTGCAGTCTTGAGGTCTGTTACACCTTTACGAGGACGTAATGTAAAATCCATTCAGTTCGCCAAAGATGGTAGTGTGTGGGTCGGTACTAATAATGGTTTGCTAAGATTAAATCCACATACTGGTGCAGTATTAGATCGAGTACCTGGTCTTCCTTCTAGTCGAGTGTTAGCGATCGCTCCTGATGTTGGCAATAAATTATGGATTGGTACAACTGAAGGTTTAGCTTGGTTAATGCCTAATATGAAACAGGCAAGACCTCATTTTGGTTTTACTCGCGCCGTTGAGTAGGAGGAGGGAAGGAGGGAAGGAATTCGGAGTTCGGAGTAGGGGCGGGGTTTCCCCGCCCAAAGGGAAGGAATTAGTCTGGCTCCCCTCACACTTTCCAATTCACTATCCCCAATGCCCAATCCACAATCTAAAATCTAAAATCCAAAATCCAAAATTGCCAATGTCAATTACTACCCAAAGATTAATCCAATGGAAACAACAAGGACGCTCCATAGTGGCTTTGACAGCCTGGGATTATGCGATCGCTCAACTTCTCGATCATGCTGGTGTAGATTTAATCTTGGTGGGTGATTCTATGTCAGTGGTTTTGGGGTATGAAACAACACTGCCACTGACTTTAGAGGAAGTCCTACATCACGCAAAAGCTGTGCGTCGCGGTGTTTCTAGGGCGTTGATTGTAGTAGATTTACCGTTTTTGACCTATCAAGAAAGTATCACCCAAGCTATGCACTCAGCAGGACGGGTGTTAAAAGAAACTGGTGCCCAGGCGGTAAAGTTGGAGGGTGGATATCCAGCAATGGTGGAAATTATTGCTCGGTTGGTACAGGCAGGAATCCCGGTGATGGGTCATGTAGGTCTGACACCACAATCTGTGCATCAATTGGGTTTGCGCCAACAAGGGAGAACAGAGGCAGATGCCGAGAGGATTTTACAAGAAGCGATCGCTCTGGAACAAGCTGGTGTGTTTTCTATAGTCTTGGAACATATTCCCGCAGAATTGGCATTACATATTACCCAAAAGCTCAGTATTCCTACTATTGGTATTGGGGCAGGTAAGGATTGTGATGGTCAAATTCTAGTTACTTCTGATGTGTTGGGTCTTTCTGCAAAGCAACCACCTTTTGCTAAAGTTTATACAAATCTGCGACAGACAATTACTAAAGCTGTGGAAGAATATGGGATGGAAGTTAGGGAAGGTAAGTTTCCTGAATCTTGAAAATCTAAGGAAAGTGCAATTTCATGGTAAGCAGTGCTGCCAAGTAAAGGTTCCCCATACTGTCCCCAAAAAGCTAAAAACGCCCGTAATAAAGCATCCGTATTTAATTCTCCTGATGGAGTTAACCAACTAGGTGCAATTTGAGGCAAAGAAGCCATTGGTGTCACCGTTAATACCCTGGGTAGCACCTCACGGTAAATTCACATCTTGCACCACAGGATTACCCTCGAAAATTAGAGCCTGAAACCACTAATATCTGGTAAGGTGGGCAGTGCCCACCTTACGCTTATTGAGAAGGTGCAAGATATGTGTAAATCGGTGTGGTGCAATACAATTCTTTCTTCAAGCAAGTGATGTTCCCAAAAGAAAACGCCTCGGACAATCAGAGAAATTGAAATCATGCACATGTTCCACAAAGGACAAGTACAAGGTATTAGCAATTTTGATTGTCATTTAAATTTTCAACACCCACAAGAATCGAATGGTAAACATTACGTAAATACTCTAATAACTCTTGTTGGGGTAATTCATGATTTTCAACTTCTCTGATGAGAAACGCCAAGGTTTGCATCGGACCGTTGTGAATTTCTGCAAATGTCTTTTCTGTTAACTGTTGCTTCACCTGGAGTTGTTGTAATAAATGACGTTTTTGTCGCCGCAGACGTAAGTAAAAATAGAGAAGATATAGGATTATTCCCATTGCTACCAACACAAATATCCCTTGTATAATCATCCCCATTGCATCCATCTTCTTTTATCCCCTATCCACATGCAAGAAAAGAAATAGGTGCAGTCCCGCCTAGACTACACCTTTTTGAATAAGACCTTAATTCATTACACTTCATATTAAACGAAGCCCTATCTGTTCATGAAATAATGTCTATTTCTTTTTGATGACATTACTTATTTTTAGACATCCCAATTATTACCAAATAAATGTTATGAAATAATGATAATAATTCATTTCAGTTCTAGCATTCAGTACACCACTACTGAGCACAGTAACTTTATCATTGCTATTAATGCTTCACATTACTGGACGGAGTTTTCCCCGAATATCTCCATAAAAGGTTTGAGCTTTAGTGTGTAAATTGAAGTAAAGTTCTCCTTTTTGAGCAATGTGTTGCATCCCTGCGATTGTTTTGACTTTATCAACTGTGCCCGGAACAATTGGGCATCCCGCAGTATAAGCACCTACAATACCATGCCCAGAATTAATTACTTTTTCAATATCTTCATTTCTAATTTCTACTTTAAAAACATCGTCCGTAAAATTTTTCTGGATATTAGAAGAATTACCAAAGTCAATTATTATCGGACCAAGTTGACCTGGTCTACCGCAATGAATATGGAACATATTAATATCTTCAAGATTGACATTTTCTATCTTGACATCCACATAGGCTTTACTTAGGTCATTGGTAATTCTCAGCATTCCGTGTCCCCGAGATTTACGTTGATTTCTTGGTACAGATGGTTCTGTAGATAAAAATTCTTTGGGAGCAAAGGGGGGTGTATCTTCCTCTTCAGCCGCTTCCTGGTTTGGATTTAAAAATGCTTCGTAAACAAAGCCAATTTCTTGTCCTTTGCTTGGTAAGAGTGTAACTGATTTGGTTTGAGTGGCTGCAAGTATCTTTCCGGGTGCAATAAACAACAACAAAACCATAAAAATAACTATGATGATAGGTAAAGGTTTAGTATTCATTTAGTTCTTTGAAGTAAATAATTGGTTTAGTAAATCGACTGGGGATGCTCATCCCCTGAGTCGAAATTTGAAGTAAAAGAGTCAAAAACCAAACACTAAACATCCCAGTTTGGTTGTTCAAGTTGACTCCAAGTTTGAGAACCGACAATACCATCAACTGTAAGAGAACGTTGTTGTTGAAATTTTTTAACTAAATTTTCAGTTTTATCACCAAAAATACCATCAACAACGAGTTGAGAACTGTAGTAACCATTGAGCCAAACTTGGAGATATTTAACATAATCCCCTTTATCACCTTCCCGTTGGGTGGGATGGGATTTTCCTATGTGAGACTTAATTTGTTCTAGACAAAGCCAAGTTTCTTGTCCAGCAATCCCATCAACTGTAATATTGCAAGCAGATTGGAATTTTTTGACGAATTCCTCAGTTCTATTTCCAAAAACACTATCAACTTTAAGTACGCTACCAAAGAAAAGATTGAGTGATTCTTCTAATGTTTTTACTTCTACTCCAGTATCACCTTTTCTTAAGTTAGAATGTCCTGCACTAGTGCCTTCACTTTCTTGAAAAATTGCCATTGTTTTTCTCCTCAAATTCATTTGTTTTGTTCGATATTTTTAGTATCGAATAAATAAGTGGATAAATCATTGACAGTTACAGACAATAACTGTTGTAAGTTTTAACCATTACTCATTGCCGTTTTCGGTAATGTAGTTAAAGGCATGATTGCATACCCAGACAGTTGGGGATTAGAGTAGAAAGCGATTGTTCCACTGAGTGTGCGGGTTGAATTGCTAATTAAATGCTCCGGGAGCCGTACAAAAGATGAACGGCTCCCGGAATTACAGCGATTTTCAGGTAAATAGACCACACCGTAGGGGTTTAGCACTGCTAAACCCCTACATGAAGATGTGGTTCAAATAGATGAAAACTGCTGTAAGTATGAATAATTAAGCTAATGGTGAGTTCATCCAGGATAATTTCACAGATGCAATGGAAATCATGGGATTAGAGGAACATTTTATAAGCCGACTTTCGCCCTACAAATCTATTTTTGTCAGTGACCAATCAATGCCAGGTATTTTAGGTAGTTCGCTTCCATCATCTTTGCCGATTTCTGCTTGAATGCGTTGCTCTAACTTTTGACTCATAGATAGAATCAAATCTGCATTTTCATCCTTTTTCCCAGCAAGATTTTTCATTTCTTGTGGATCTTCGGCTAAATCGAATAATTCTAAATCGTTTGCACAATATAAATCTTCTAGATTAGATGGCTGGTTATGTTCAGTGGGAGAAAAATATCGAGTAAACTTATATCGACCATCAAAAACTGTACGCAGACTACCCCTTTTTTTCATATTTGGGAGAGTTGCTTGTTTAATCACTTTTCTTATCCCCCCATCTGGATCTTTTACTGTGGATAAGAAACGAAAGAACTCGCTGTCATTGGTCATTAGACCACTATAGGTAAATAAAATGCTATCACGTACCTCATTGATAGCAGCTTTTTCTGGTTGAGAAAGTAGTGTTGTCAAATCTTTCCCAGGTAACTTTTGTCCTGCTAGCTCAACTTGACGTTCAGCACTAACCCCAGCCATAGATAACAATGTGGGTACAAAATCGATATGGGAGGTTAAAGCCTGACAGTTTTGTCCTCCTTTGACATCGGGATGAACAATATAAAAAGGTAAATGAGTTGTTTCCTCATAAGCAAATGGACCTTTTCCTCTCAACCCATGGGCACCAGCCATTTCACCATGATCCGAGGAGAAAATGATGATAGTACGACGGGTTAAATCTAGATTATCTAACTCCTGTAAAATCCTATTTACTTGTTGGTCAACATGGCGAATACAGTTGATGTAGTAATCATTTAAACGCTGCCAAGGTTCATCTTCCTGAGGAACTGCACCTAAAAGATAGCTCCACATTTTATCAAACTCACCATGAGCTTGGGGACGGGCGGGTTCATCAAAAGGTTGGTATAAATTACTAGGTAAAGGTATATCCCATTTAGCATTGTAAAGTTTGTGAGCAGGTGCCCTGGCTGCTTCCAAGATTAGATTGCCAGTATCTTGTCGGTTTTCTCCTGGTGCATCTGTATTGAAATACATGACATCGTGGGGATTAACAAGGCTAACTGTCAAACACCAAGGTTTATTGTCATCATTGAGAGTACGCCCCTGATTTCTTAACCAACGAGTAGCACTTCCTGCAACCAAATGATCGTGAAGATATCCTCCTAAAGTATGCCCAATAATGTCGCCAGGGTCGTAGTAATCGTAATCTGAGAAGCCATAATTATCCATGGCTTTGGTTAAATCTACAGGCTTATTAGTGGAATCAAATTTACGGTTGAGATGCCATTTACCTTTATAAGCAGTGTAATAACCAGATTTGCGTAATAGATGCCCATAGGTAGGAATATCAGTGGAAAGATTAGGGACATAGGGCGCATTGGTGTTTTCAAACATACCGTTGACTGGAGTGGATAGCCCTGTTATAAGTACTGAGCGTGATGATGTACACATTACTGCTGAGGTGTAATGGTTATGGAAAGTAATACCAGTTTGTTGTAAACGCTCATGTCCGGGTAAAGTTATCCCTGATGGCCATTGACGGAAGTATCTTTCTTGATCTGTAAATATAAACAAGATATTGTAACCATCAGCCTGGGAAGATTCGACATTTTTCATTGTTTTTGTCACCTTTTTTCATCATATTTGGATTAAATACTCATGATTTATCACCGAATTTTAGATTTTTAATTTTCAATTTTGGATTGAAGATTCACTCCTTACTTTAGGCATGGGGGCAATCTAAAATCTAATACCAAATCAAAAAATGTTTGCGACAAATCCAATCGTAGGGGCGGGGTTAACCCGCCCCTACAAGTAAATCATGTGTTACATTCTTTTTTCAAATTGGCATAAAATCTAAAATCCAAAATTGATTGACATTAATCTGGTCATTAATAGCGATAAAAAATGAGCATTTGTTGATATTAGTTTTGATTAGTGAATTCAACTCTAAACATCGATATATTCTAATTTAGCCCAAGTTTGACTGCCAACAATTCCATCCACAGTTAAACCATAGTATTTTTGGAATTTCTTCACAGCTTCTTCCGTTGCTAAACCAAATATTCCATCAACTACCAAAGAACCAAATCCAATACCATTTAACCGTCTTTGTAGATATTCTACATCTTCTCCAGTGCTAGTAAAACACAGAGTAGCGCGGGCATTTGTATCATTTTCTCCAGCATCAATTGTATCTACTACTGCCCAAGTTTGGTCACCGACAATTCCATCAATGGTTAAACCATATTCTTTTTGAAAAGCCATGACAGCTTCCTTTGTCAGATTACCAAATACTCCATCAACTACTAGGCTATTGTAAGCAACAGTGGCATTCAAAACTGTTTGTAAATCTTTTACATCTTCACCAGTGCTACCAAGGCTAAGAGTGGGACGAGTGGTGGTAGTTTGAGTTGTATAAGCCATGATTTTCTCCTTTTTTGTGGATTAATTTAATCGTTGTTTTGTTCAACAATTTAAGTATCATTCAATTTCAAGGGGAAATCATTGACAGTTACGGACAAAGCCTGTGGTAATTTATGACCATTCGTCATTGCACTTTTCGGCAATGGATAAACAAATAATCAAAACAAAAGCCCCAATTTTCTATAAAAAATCGGGGCTTTTATTAATGTATATCTATAAAAAGTTATAGTTTTAATTGATTGGATTAATTTAATCTTTGCTAAAACGATCTTCTAAACTTGTCCAAGTAGCTGGTCCAACTATACCATCAACAACTAAGCCATGATCTTGTTGGTATTGTTTAACAAAACCTTCAGTTTTATTACCAAAAATACCATCAACCACGAGTACAGAACCGTAAACTTCATTGAGCATCATCTGTAGTGTTTTAACATCACTACCAGTGCTACCATTTTTTATAGTTGTACGAGTTGAAGTTGCCATTATTTTTTCTCCTGAAATTCATTTGTTTTTTCAACAATTTCAGTATCATTCAATTTCAAGGGGAAATCATTGACAGTTACGGACAAACCAGATGGTAATTTCTAACCATTAATCATTGCACTTTTCGGCAATTCTCCTACCCTCCAAGAGAGTTCACAAATTACCCCTCCCTTGGGTAAAGACTCCCGACGAAATTCCCCTCCCAATCTTTTGGCTAATAAATGGCTATGTTTCGTACCTTCTTGCTCCTTTCCTGGCTTTAAACCACAACCATTATCCTGTACCTTCAGAATATAATTACCCTCACGTTCTTCCCCCGTAACCACAATTCGAGTTACACCACGAGCGTGTTTACCTACATTACACAAAGCTTCCTCCACCCACAAACACAAGTCGCGTTTCATTTCCAAGGTTAGGGAAAGTTGAGTAATGGGTGCGGTATGAACAATATAAGGATGACTGCCCAAACTGGGATGCTGTTAAGCATTCAGAAGATTGGGCTAAGAAGAATAATCTTGGAGTGTGGGGGAATCCCTCAGCGGTTAAGCCTTGGGAGTATCGAAAGAAGTAAGCGAAAATGAACTAAAAACGAGATTTAATTTTGGTTAGATAAGGAAACTGAGAGCGAGGGGAATGACTCGTTTAGCTCCTTATTTGGCTACTTTTTCTTAGTAAATAGAAGTTCCTAAGAAACCTAAAAATTTGACAAGAATTAACCCTACAGGAAAACCCGTAGACTAATTAGAGGATAAGCTTACTACTGAAGAGCAATTAAATTAGACTCATTTTATTTTTGTAAGTCTTGCAATTTCGTCATCTGTTGTCTGGGCACCATATACACGTTCGTATTTGGATCCTGATCCATCGGTAGTTTTTTCAGGTTTGTCTCCAGGAAATACTTCTTTTAGAAGGTGTTCATCCTCAAGAATTTGTTCTAGAATATCAGGGTCATATATATTTCTAAAAGGATACACACCTCCAGCTATGGAATTGGTTTCTGAGTTGTTGGAAAAGTCTACATTTTCAATGTAGTTTAGGTCGTCAATATTCATGGATAATCCCTTGTCTAAAAAAAATTATACAGTGAGATAATAACACAGAGTTATCAAGCTTGAAACCTTTGTAGGGTCAAAAAAACAAAGTTTGGATTTGGACAGCAGTGAATCACTTTCGTCCAGGAATTTTGGCTTGGACTATTGGCGATTACCTTCGGTAGAGCTAAGCGCAAAGCGCACGCTCCGCGAACGCTTAACGCAGTGCAGAAACATTTAAATTTTTATGGAATATTGTTTCTTGCTGGGGATGTTATTTTTACGTAACAGATGGCTGGAAAGTATACCCTTGTTTTATTGAATCGGGCGACGATATCATATCGTATGCAAAACCTATATGACTAGGGTTGAGGGCGAAAATACTCGCTTACGCCATTACTTAGCAAGATTACGCCGAAAAACACTGTGTTATTCCGGCATCAGTAGATATGCTTAAATATTCAATTAGACTGCTACTTCATTATTTGAAGTATAGAGAAGTACCAGTGTTTACCTGATTCATCCCGCATTTATGCAACGCCCATTAATTATTACACTTTTCGGTAATTCTCCCACCTTCCAAGAGAGTTCACAAATTACCCCTCCCTTGGGTAAAGATTCCCGACGAAATTCTCCTCCCAATCTTTTCGCTAATAAATGGTTGCCCTAAGCCAGATAGGTCGCCCTTCTGACTTGGCTTCAAAACGGAGCATGAGACTTTCACCTCACTCCGCTCCTCTGTTAACATGGCTTTTGTCATGAGTACCTGTCAAATCCTGAGCAGTTTTCAGGTCATGGCAATGTCGATGGAGTAACTGCTTGTTACTTTTGATGTTCTTACCCCCTTGGGATTTGGGGATAATGTGGTCAGTTTCGATGTAATCTCCATCGTGAAAAGTTAATCCGCAATAGGCGCATTTTCCGTTTTGCTTCTTGAGTAAATAGGATTTCTCATTCGGCATTTCTGGGTGCTTACCTAATCGACTACTCCAATAGACTGTATCCCCATCATAGGGGCTTCTATTCCCTTTCACCTTGACGTATCTAGCAATTTTAGTGTCTTGGTGTTGAGTCAACTTGAAGGGGTTTTTACCCTCTCTTGTGCTGAAGACCCAATTACGATTTCCCTCAGTATGCCAATATCTTCTGACTATCCAAGTTCTACTTTTCATTGGGTGTCTTCTATATGCCCACCTTAGAAGTTTTTGAACGAGGTTGCTGTAACATTGTTCAAAGGCTTCTTTACTTACTACTGTTGAATAGTAATTGCACCATCCTCGGATGATTGGATTTAACCGATTGATTAGTGCGAGTTGGGGACTTCCTTTGTGTTTATCAACAACTTTTCTTATCTTCTTAGTGTGAGTTTTTATCTTTTCAGCACTAGGCTTAATTAGGGTTTTAAATCCTAGCTTTTTCCCCTGTGTATTTGTGCCACACTGATTCTTGCCAACGGTATATTGTCTGATGTTGAATCCTAGAAAGTCAAATCCAACATTTCCATTGTGTTCCTCAAGTGTGTGCGTTACACGGGTTTTACTAGGTTTTAGTTCAAGTCCCATTTGGGCTAGCCATTCCTTGATTACCTCTTGGCTTTTTGCTATTACCTCTTGTTCAGGGTGCATGATGACAAAATCATCTGCATATCGAATTAAGGCTAATGCTTGTTTATTCTTAGATTTGTTACCTTTAAGAGTTTCGGCGTACTGCTTAATTCTCTCTTCCATACCGTGAAGGGCAATGTTAGCAAGTAATGGGCTTATAACTCCACCTTGCGGTGTCCCCTCATCCGTAGGAAACAAGGTCTTACCATCCATAACCCCTGCTTTTAGCCAAGCCTTGACTTGTCGTCTTAGCTTGGGGTAGGTCTGGAGTTTTGCCAAAAGTTTTTCTTGGTTGATTTTGTCGAAGCATTTAGAGATGTCAGCGTCTAGCACATATTTTGGCTTTTTATTGATGCTGTTATATATTGCTCCGATGGCATCATGGGCTGAACGTCCTGGTCTAAATCCGTAGCTATTTGGCTCGAATTTGGCTTCCCATTCTGGTTCTAATGCCAGTTTGACGAGAGCCTGTAGAGCGCGGTCATACATGGTAGGTATTCCCAAAGGTCTTTTTTCGTCTGTTCCGGGTTTAGGTATCCAAACCCTTCTCGTTGGTTTGACCTTTGTACCCAGGTTTAGTTTTCCAGTGAGCTTCAGACGTGCTGCTGGGGATAGGGATTTTACCCCGTCCACTCCTGCCGTTTTCTTTCCCAGGTTATCTTGGGTAACTCTACGCACCGCTAATGCTTTGGCTGACCAGCTTGTTTGGAGTAGCCTTTGTAATCGGTGGACTAACTTGACATCACCCTGTTGACTGGCTCTGAATATTCTTTTTTGTAACTTGAAGACACATCTTTCGACTTTACGCCAATTGATGTCCTTCCATTCATACATCGGTTCAGTTACCGTGTCCATGACTTCTCATTATTACTAAAAACTATTCAATCCATGAAACAGTGTGTACGTCAGCTTATCCGCTGTCATTACAACAAGGCGTTTGCTTCTTACACAATCCTTCTCTTCCTAAACCTTGCGCTGGTTACTACTTGAATTTCGACCTGATCCAAGAGATTTAGGAGGGTTACTTCGTTCCTAATTACCGTTGTTCCTAACCTTAGTGTCTTCCTCTGTACCGAGACTTTGTAGATGTTCCTGGTTCAACTACAACTTTTGCCAGTACGTTAGTCTATTGACGTTTTGTCTCCAGCCAATAATCTGCGTAGGCTGGTTTACAATGACGATACTTCAAACGGAAGTTCTTTTCATACACATAGCTAGATGCTGGACGGGATTCACTGTCAGATTCAGTGTTACCGCCGTTTTACCCCGCTTTTCCTATTTTGATAACCATTCGCTACAGGAAGGGGTAATACTGTCACTCCAACATCGGGAGGGATGGACTTTCACCATCACGGTTATTGAGTTGTCAAGGCTTGGTTGCCTTGCCCTTCCCACGTTACAGTGTTTTAAACTATAACTTTTGGAAAGAACGAATCGCACGTTGTAACTTGTACTCGTATGTCATCGTTAAAGTCATACAGATATTATAACTTACATAAGCCATGATATCTGTGTAAAGTTTTACTTGATTTGTTGCCAATTGTCAGGGTATGGTTCGCGTAAGTCCTACGGACGACCTTGCGGTACGCGTAGCATGCGCTTTACGCTTAGCGTTGACCTTCGGCTTTGCCGTGCCCGAAGGGCTTACATTTTCATAAAACCTCGCCGTAACTGCTGTTGTCTAGTGATACTTCCTTAATATAGGTCAGTGCCTGCATTAGTCCCTGAGTTGCCTGGGTATAACTATACTGAGAAACAATATTACAGCTTTTTTCTCCCCAATTTTGTAATCGTTGTCGGTCTGAAAAAGCTTCTTTTAAAGAACGAGCCAAGCTAGATACATCTCCTGCTGGAAACTTCAAACCATTTTGATGGGGATGAATTAGGTCATAGGCACAACCTACATGGGTGCTAGCAATTACTGGACGAGCCATACACATGGCTTCATTGATAACTAGTCCCCAAGTTTCCCCAGCACCGTAACTAGGTAGGACAACTAAATCTGCTGTTGCGTAGGTACGGGGCATTAAGCTTTGGTTTTGAAAGGGAGCAAAGTAAATATTTGAGTGCCCTGCTGCTAATGCTCTCATTTCTTGTTCGAGGGAACCACCACCAACAAACAATAAAGATACATCATTTAGATCAGCATCTAAAAAGCCATGTAGTAAATCTAGAGGGCGTTTTTTCGGCTCAAATTTACCCGCAAATAGAACTACTGCATGGTGTTCTGGGATACCTAGCTCCTGTTTCCAAGCGATCGCCTGATGGGTTGCACTTTCAGCTTGACTTAAGAAGCGATCGTTTTCTACAGCATGGGGAGAAAAAAACAAACGCTTTTCTGCAACGCCATGATAGCGGAAGTAATCATAATTTGCTTTACCCACATACAAACAAGCCGCAAAACGACTATAGATTTGGGTAATCCACTGCCGTTTTAACCAAGCTTTGACACCAGTAGGTGCAATCAGTCGATGGGAATCTCCCCGAAATAGTAATGGAGTTTGACGAGTATTCCAGTTCCACAGAAAGCGGTAGAGGCTGGCATAGTTATAGTTCATCAACAGCACAGCATCTGGATTATAAGCCTTCACTTGGGAAACTAAAGACGGATTTTGCAAACCCCAAAAGTGACGGGTTCCGGGAGTAGAACTGACATTAGGGACAAATTCATAATCATACCCAGCCAGTAACGGGATATCCCATGTAAATGACTGTCGGAAACCCACATCAACCTGCTTAGTGACACCAAAGTCCCAGAGATAAAAGACTTTAACAGTTAAATCTGCCCTATTAGCTAAATAACGGAACCAGGGAGCATAATACTGAATCGGATGGGAGGTAATAATCGCTAACTTTTTCATCCAAACACTCAATTAGGCTTCATATGGGTCATAAGCGATCATCTGGGGTTGGGGCATCCAATAGGTTTGCATCAAGAACACTACAATGCCACCAATCACCACACTGGATTGAGCCAAAGCAGCCACATATACACCAGCAGACCATTCCGTTTGAAAGGCATACGCCAAAAAGAGTACAGCAAACAGGGATTGGACTGAAAGAATCGGTGCATTGATACTCCAACGAGTAACTTTTCCGTAGGCTGTTCCTAAAACAATTGCTAATCCGGCACAACCAAGCAGACCAAAATTAGCATAGCTTTCAGCTAATAAACCCCAGCCAATAGTAGTAGTATACGTTGCTTCGCGGGTCTGTAATCCGTAGTGAATATTTAAAAGATACGTTCCTTCATGACTGCGAATTTTATTGGGGTTCAAAATGCGGGGTACTAATAATTGCGGTAGAATTGTGTATGTTTTCCCATGTAGGTAGGGAATTGATTCAGGACTTTTATCTTGGGCAAGAAGAAACAAGTGAATAACACTAGAACGTTCTAAAAAAGATTGTTTCTTTGAAGATATAGATAAATCATCTTGTTTATTAAAGTAATCCCAGGTATAACCAGCCCATTCGGCAAACCAGTTAGGATACTGCCAAACTTGCACATAAGCTGGCTGCGCTTGAAACCAATACTTAGAACGCATTTCTGCCTTGCCATAGTGTAAAAAGGAAAGACAAACCAGGGCAATAACAATGGGTAAGATAGGTATTTTTTGTCTTCCAAGAATAAATGCAACTGTAGCAACTACAAAAGTAGAAGCTGCACCTACTAAAAGTAAGCTAACTGCATTTGTTACCATGTAAGCAATCAGCAAAATTAAAAATAATTGAGATTTTGGTTTTGATAATTCTTGAGTACCTAATTTATATGCCAGTACAAAGGTGGCTAAAACTGTAAGTCCTAAAATTGCAGCACGAACAGCAGTAAATAAACCTCCATACACAAATACAAACAGCCAACCTCCAGTGTTTGCAACATTGAATAAAACACTAATCCCTAGAACAAATAAGAAAAATACATCACCCTTTTGGCTGTTTAAAGCTCGATAGGATTTAGGTAAAGGAGGAGGAGATTTGACAAATTTAAACCAAATAATAGTTCCTAATACCAAAAATCCAGCAACAGTAACGCTGGCAAATAAATGGCTTTCAGAAGAATAGGTTATAACCTTAGGATGCTTAGTCACCAAAGGCAATGCATAAGTCCAAATATATGTCAATGCAAATAATGGAAAAATTGGCATTCCTAATGCTTTCCCAGAACACCAAAGGTAACTAGGTAATAGTGCCGCAGCAGTAATTAAGATTGACCCAAAATTTGTTACCAATGAACTTGTTTCAGCCCAAAACAGTTCATATATAAACAGTCCCAGAGCCACTAGCCAAAATACCTTGAGTAACTGTCGCCGTTGCAGGTGTGCGAGGTTTGGCAGGAAAGCAGGTTGATTTGAGGTCGGCAATAACTGGTTCATAGTGACTTGCTTTCTTCTTTGCTGAGAAGACATTGGTCAAAAATATTGCACTGTTGGCGAGTCATTTCCCGTGCAGTATAGGGTTGAAAAGCTGACCAATTTGTTTCTGGCTGATATGCTTTTGGTATAGATAGCAACCAATTCAGTTGATTAGTAACTTGAGGTAGCAAATCTTTTGGTTGGGTGTTGTCAGTAAAAGTTACAGCTCGACCAGCTTGGCAACTATTGAGGATATCAACTACAGAACTTTGAGCATGAAAAATTGCCAAGATGGGTTTACGGGCTAAAATGCAAGGATAGAGTTTGGAAGCAGTGTAGCCAGGGTCGTTAGAACCAATTAGTACAATTGCATCGCTATCCGTAAGAACCTTTAGAGCTTCAAAGTAGGGAATGCGCTGGGTATGCTCTGTAACTAAATCCCCAACCTCTAATTCCTGGGCAATAGGTTCTATAGTTTTTACAGCTAGGTTTTCTGGAGCATAGCTAGTTCCAACAAAGTGTAGTTGCACATTTTGCCACAGTTGAGGATTTTGCTCACGGTGAGACTTGATACCCAGAAATAATCCTTGCAATGCCAGCCTCATATCATCTCCACCTCGACCAACGTATACCCAGTGGCGCTTGCCATCATTGGGATTAAATATGGATTGTTCAACCTGGAGGGAAGGAAGTACCTCAAAGTCTGCTGTTGAAGCACCAAAGGGCAAAACTGTAAACTGTTCTGGTTTGAGATGGGGATATCGTTTCTGTAAGGTTTTGGGATATTTCGGTGAAACACTAATCACATGACTGACTTTACTCAGTGCTTTGGGTTCTAGCATTTGTGCTTGTAGTTGGGCAAAACCATATTTCCAACGTCCCCCTGGGGGAGGCGTACCTGACTTTTTGTAATAATTATTTAGCCAGGGGTCTTGGAAATCTAGAACGTAAGGAATACCATATTTACGGTACCATCTAAGACCAAGCACCATACTGATAAATACGGTAGTAGAGAAGTAAATCAAATTAAACTTTTGTTTATGCAGGAGCTGTTCCCCTACTCGAAGCAAATAGGGAAAACACCGTAAACCCAGGCTACCTATACCAATTCGCCGGGTTTGTTGAACGGGTAATGCTCCTGTGTAGGTAATAGGGATATGATCGGGAATTGTTTTTGCAAGTAAAGAGTCTTGGATACCTTCAATACACTCTGGGTGAACAGTCAGGATATGGGGTTCCCAGCCAAATTCTTCAAAGTAGGGTAGAGACATTCGTACCCGTTGATGATCCGCAGCATTGATTGGCGGGAAATGGGGGCTGATAATTAAAACTTTATGCTTCAAAATAGGATACCTTCCTGACTCAAAACTCAGTTGGGCAAGAATAGTCCATTGGTGTGATAGGGTAACTCCTCAGGGGTATATAAATTTCCTTTGTTATCAAATAAATAGCATTTATATGCAAAATCTGCGAAAAAATCCCGAATATGTTGACCATTTTCTGCATGTAATTCTGCATAAATAGCTTTAATTCGCTGCTGTTTGAGCAGAGATTCTGCTCCTTGCAAAGCAGGAATTTCATACCCCTCTACATCTAATTTCCATAAATCTACATTTTCTAATGAACGCGCTGCTAATTCGTCAGCTAGACGGACAATTTGAATTACTTCACCTTCAGTTTCAGAAATTTGACTTTGAGCACCATGTCTAAAACCTGAGGAGACATAATTGAGACGTAATTGGGTAGGAGAAGCTCCTAGTCCAGCGCGAATAATTTCGACAGGTAGAGAAGAATTTATAGCTAAACATTCTTCTATCCATTTAGCTGCTTCTGTTCCCGGCTCAAAAGCTAATATCTTACCTTCTGGTATCCATCCTGCTAGATAGATCAACATTTGACCAATATTAGCTCCCGAATCAACGACAATAGCATTATTTGGGAGGAATTCTTTTGCCCAGTTCAGAAATGCTGTACCTTCATATTTGCCATAAACAATCCAACGATGAGTAGGATTTCGTAAATCGAGTTTCCAAGGAATACCTGCTCCTGTATCTACCCAACAAATGCCGTGGTGAGCGATCGCTTTTCCAAAAAATCGCTCACAAATTCCCAATTTATGAGCAAATTCTAGTGGTTGTATCCAAGTTAAAGGTGTTGGCAAGGAAATAGTTTCCATATAATTTTCCTATCGCAAAGTTGTGTATAAATTTTCGTACTTATCTACGATCGCATCCGCAGAAAAATATTGTTCAGCACGTTGACGGCATTTGTGGCGATCAATATTTGTTAATTGATGAACAGCAGTTACTGCTTCATCAATGCTATTAACTAAATAACCATCAACTCCATCACATATAATTTCTGGCAACGCACCTCTGGGACAGGAAATAACAGGAGTACCGCAAGCCAAAGCTTCTGCAAAAACAATCCCAAAGGGTTCTTCCCACTCAATGGGGACAATCATCGCCGCAGCTTGTCCCAATAAATCATTTTTCTGAGCATCATTAACAGTGCCAACATACTCGATACCATCCCGTCCCAAATGAGGAACAATTTCCTCCTGCCAATATCGTCCTGCTTCTCCAGAAGTACTGTAATTTCCTGCAATTAAGAGACGATGTCCAGTTTTTCTAGCTACTGCGATCGCTGTATGCGCCCCTTTAATTCGTTCAATGCGACTCAAGAAAACTAATGGCGCATCATTTGCTACAGTTGGCTGAAAAGTGTATTTTTCTATCTCTACGCAATTATGAATAGGATGCCAAACTCCTCCAGCATTTCTACCGAGACGACAAATATAATCGCTACATCCTGTAAAAGTCAGAGAACCTTTTGCCAGTTTTGTCCCCCAGCTAGTTGTACGCTGACTGGGGTTACGTTGATAAGACATTATCTTAGGTAGAGCAGACCCAAGCAACGGTAACAAATAAAGAATACGAGAGAAGCTGTGAACAACATCGGGTTGAAAACGTTGCACAGCAGACCATAATACTGTTGCATTTTTTACAGAATCTAAATTATGTTGCGATCGCCTCCCTTGCCAAGGGAAAAACTGATTTGCAGGTGATGTGGAATCAGGATTAGCGACTAATCCTACTTGATGACCACGGGATTGAAGTCCAGTAACTAACAGATCAACAATGCGCTCGATACCTCCATATAGTTTTGGTGGTACAGGCAGTTCTGGATCGGCAGTTAGTAATATTTTCATGACTCTGCTTTAGCTGTTATTGGTTTATGCCGCCAATCATTTAAAGGCTTTTCAATGAATCGATAAAAAATAAAACTGGCACTAATTGCTACAGCCCAGCCAAGAAGTTGTAACAGTAATAGCTATAAATTACAATTAACAAAAAGAGCGTTACAAAAGCCAAAATATCTTTTGTCTTCTCCCCATCTAAAAATTTCATAAAAACCAGAAAATCGAAAATTATTTAGAGCTAGAAATTTATTCAATTCTCCGAAATATTGGCACTCACTGTTATTCTCATCAAAATCTATTTCTGAATAAATGAAATCTATTAAGTTGTTTTTGATATAAAAATCCGCCCCTTGAATTACTTCCGATTCATATCCTTGGACATCCATTTTTAAAATATCAATTTTACTTAGCTGATTTTTTTTAGCAATTGCATCTACTGTTGTGATTTTTACTGTCTCCTTTTTTTCTGAATTTGAAAGCATCTTGCTCTCAGAATCAATTAGAGTGTTTAGCTCTGAGTTTTCTCTGATATCAATTAACTTTTCGCCTTCCTGAGAACCAAGTGCTGAATGGAAACACTTGATATTACTGAAGCATTTTGTATTATTTTTGAGGGTCTTGAATGTTTCATGTACTGGTTCAAATGCAAATATATCTGCCTCTGGAAAATGCAAATTCAGGAACCTACTAGTTTGCCCTATATTTGCTCCCACATCAAATATTGTTTTAATTTTTTTCTTATATATTCTTTTAATATCATATGGATAGCTAATCCCATGAGGCACTATCCTAGTTAAAGGCATCAACTTAGATGATAATATTGTATTACCAACTTGAGATAAAGTTTTGCCAACAATGTACCTATAGTTCATGATTAAACTACGAAATTATAAGGAACATAAAATAAACCAATTTACGCATGACAATTTCAGGTTCTGTCGTTCGCACTTTTGGTAATCAATGTGCGATCGCATTTATAGGAATCCTATTTTAATTTTGAAAATATACTGAAACTCAAAAGCCCATATAGCAAGACTAACGTCTAAAAACTATTTCAGAGATAAAACCGGATTCCTATATATAAGTGTGCAATCAAAAACTGGCTTCAAAATATAGTGAATAAGAACGATGTTGTTCCCTATCAATAGGTGATACGGGAAAATTTCCATTTCGCCAAGTACAACGATTAACCTTAGTAAACCCAGCTTGACGAAGGGTTAACTCTAGATTCTCAGCATCATAACCACCATAATGTTCCCATCCTTGAAGAAAGATGTGATTTAATGCTTCCATTTTGCAAGCAAATGTTTTTTCTGGATTTTCTCCACCACAGCCAATATGATTGAAAGTCTGCCACCCAGGTTCAAGGTAAGCTTTGATATATAGCTCTGCATCTGGAACAATGACTCTTAATACACCTTCAGATTGAAGACAGCGACGGCATTCTTGCAAGAATTTTGGACATTCATCTACAGGATCAAGATGCTCTAAAAAGTGTTCCACATGAATACCAGCACAAGAGCCATCTGCTAAAGGTAGTGAACGTCGGGTATCAGCCACAAGAGTCACATTGGGATGAGGATATATATCCAGATTTACCCAATCAACTATGCCAAAAGGACCACAGCCAATATTAACTAGAAGATTGCGCTGTTGACGTAATTGGTCAACTTTTGCTCGTATTCCTGGATGTAATTGATGTAAAGTACGTATTCTCCAAGCATTGATTTCCAAGCGAACATGATTAAATACATGACGACTAATAGGTAGTTTAGGAATTACCCAAGCTCCTATTCTTTGTTTCAGAGTAGGCATTGCAAATTTTCCTCAGAGCAAAAAACTTGTTCTTTAAAATTTTGGATCATTTATCTCAAAGCCCTCTCTACAACATTCAAAAATTTATGCTGTTCAACGTCCCAGTTATAAATTTCCCGCCCTAATTTCCTTGCTGTAACACGAGCAAGCTCAAAATCAAGTGGATGAGAAAACCATTTATCCAAAGCCATTGCTATTGCTTTTGGGTTGTGAGTATCCACTACTAAAGCTGCCTCTTCCAGTTTTAGAGCCAACTCTTTCTGCGCTGGTGTGTTACTCATCAGTACAGGTAATCCTGCCAAAAGATAGGTAAAAATTTTATTAGTCAGACAAATAGACCGGTTAAAAGGTTCGGTTAATTCCAAAGATAATCCCACATCATACTCACAAGCCAATCTAGCCATTTCTGAAGGGGGTGCAGAAGGAAGAAAATGAATGCGATCGCTTACTCCCACTTCCTGAGCTTGCTGCATCAATATTTCTGAGTAACCAGCAGCAATAATTCCCCGCAAGTGTAGACTAACTCGTGTTTGCATTTGTCCCATTGCCAGGATAATGGATTCTATACCTCTACCTACTCCTATAGTTTGAGAAAACCAATAAAGTGACGGTTCACTCTTAAGGTGATGTTTTTCTTGCGTTTTGGGTAATTCTGGTGCTTCTGATAAGGGAAAGACGTTTAAAATTGTCTCCATTTTCACCCCGTATCTTTCCGTATAAGCCTTGGCAATCATAGGAGAAGCAGCAGTTAGGTGGTGACAACGTGGTAATAAAGTACGTTCAATGCGATCGCGTACAGCAATTTCTGTTTGATTTTCTGGTGTATCAGCTAGTTCCCCAATATGAAAATCTTCCGCATCAAATCCTAGTTTGGCATTGTGTTTCTGTGCTGCGATGAAAGCAGCAGGAAATGCAGCTAAACAATGAGCAATGTAAAGATCTGCAGGTTGTGCAGCCGCAGCTTTAGCCAATCGATAGCTCATTGGACTATGTGCCCAATTAGCTAGAGACAGGTGAGGAATCCAGCCTGTACTTGCTACTGTTTGGGCTAACTTTTGACCAAGTTTACGCCCCAAGTAACTTAGCTTGCTTCCTAAACCTACCTTCACCCATGACCAAGGAGCTTCAGATAAGATAGTTTTATCCATAGGACGAATAGCTGCCATGTAATCTCCAGCCACCACCCGCACTTGAAACCCAGCATCATACAAGGCATTCGCTTCTTTAAGCAGTCGGGGATTAGAAGCTATATGACCAGGACTAACTAAGCAGATACATTTTTTTGTCATGAGGTGTAACCTGCCATAGCCAGTCCATCACGCAAGTTTTCAACTAAAGAACGGCGATAATCAGACCATTGCCAACTCGCAGCAGTTTCCAAAGCTGCTGAACCCATAGCTTTCAGTTCTGTAGGATGACTCATGCACCATTCCAAAGCTTCCGTCAGAGCGTGAACATCTCCAGCAGGAATAATTAATCCGTTAACGCCATGTTTTACCAAATCAGCTGCACCAGCCCGATTAGTAGTAATCACAGGTAATCCTTGAGCAAAAGCCTCTGTCACCACCATTCCAAAACCATCACAAAGAGTAGGAAAAACTAGTACATCTGCTTGGCGATAGTGTTCGTATAACTCACAACGAGGAACGGTTCCAGAAATATGGATAGAGTCTGGTAAGTTTTGCAGCAAAGTTCCAGGTAGTCCCATTGCTCCGAATATATTGAGCCGCGCCTTAGATTTTGGCTGAATTTGTTTCCAAGCCTTTAATAAGTAATGGGCACCTTTACGAATACTAAATGTACCAGCCCAAAGAAAACGTACTGATTCTTTGTGGGAACTACTGAATGTAACTTCCTTGTAAACTGGAGGTGCTCCATAGGGCACAACTCGTACTTTTTTAACATCTAGACCAGCAGCAGCATAAGAAGTCTTAGTAAATTCCGAATTAGCAATAACTATATCAGCCAATTCCCATTCTTTTCGTCGTCGTTGGGTACGATGTTCTTGACGAGCACGGGTATATTTCCGATAGGGGGTATTAAGTTCTGGATAAATTTCTAGTTCTTCGTGGAGAAGGTTCTCTACAAAATCATGTTCTGGTGATGGCACATCATAAATACATGCCATCTTATGTTCTTTAGCAGCTTGAAAGGTTGCTAGACAAGCATACTCATATCCATATACTGCTTTGGAATCTAAGAGAGCGTGACGAGCAACCCAATGGTCAAATGCGTTGTTACCCCAATGAAATACAATATCTGTCAGTCGTTTGTCTCCATCAACACGCCCAACTAAGATACGAATTACTTCATGCCAGGGGTAATCTTTTACTAAGGATAGGGGAAATTCTGTAACGGAACGGCGTGATAGCTGTTTTGCCAGGTTTAACTTAAATAGCCTTGCAAATCGATCCAGATAATTTAACCACAAAGAATCAGGTCTATCCACAAGGGTCGTTGCAAACTGGCTTAACATTTCTGCTTCAAAAAATGCCCTGCCAACCTGCTGCACAAAAGGAGTAGGAGCTGAATGTGCAAGTGTAATTGATGTTGCAGATTTGGTTTCAAACATTTATTGATTATGGAAGTAGTGCTATATTTAATAGTCAAACCTTAAGGTACAGAAGCTTCTACATAAAGTGATTCACAAGCACGTAACTGGGAATCCACTAGCAAGTTAGTATCTCTTCCGCATCTAAAACTTTCCTTCTTGATATTTACAAAACCTTGTTTTGCTAACATTTGATGTAATGTGTGGTAGTCATAAACAAATTCATGCCCATGTCCCCGAAAAATGCTATTAACTACCATCATCGGAGTTTCTTGAGTGTCTGAAAGTTCATAGGCAGGTTGTCCATAGGGAAATCTCAGATTTTTGTTATCTTTCCCTTTGACATAAAGATTTAAATACAGCTCAGCATCTGGTACGACAATCCTTAAAGTTCCCTGCGATTTGAGTAATTTGAAGAAATTTGATAAAGTCTTCAGGCAATCTAAATAAGAAATGTGTTCTAAACAATGCTCAGTATAAATGCCTGTTAAAGAGTTGTCTTGAATTGGCATCCCTGACGTAATATCCCAACATAAATCGATTCCTGGTCTCCAATTAAAATCTAGATTAATAAATCTTTTATCTATGTTTGAGCCACATCCTACGTTTAAATATTTTTTATTACGAAGTGCTTTATTAAGCAGTTGAATTTTATGACCGCGAATTAAGTTACCCCATAATTTCTGGATTTTGGCATAGTCTGAAATTGGACGCTGCATAGATAATTTACCAATCGAGAGCATAGATTCACCTACTATAAATTCAAAGTTGCTCTGCGCTTCATCTTCGATAGCTTCCACCCAAAAGCGGCTTTAGCATATCCATATTGATAAGCCAGTATTTGCAATTGTTTTGCTTGTTTCCAACCCAAACAATAAGAAAGAAAATTGAACATTGCTCCCCCAACTGGTTTCAAATCAGAACCACCGAATTGCTTAACCTTTGCTTGTGCTTTTTTCTGGAGATTTGGTACATTAGGGTAAACTTCATAAATAAAGCGTTGAAAAACCGTTGCACAAGCATGGCGTGTACGCAAGCTGTCTTCTTTTGCCAAGAGATTATTTGTGCCAAGTTCCAGAGCTAAAAAAGCAGATTGCCAAGCTCTGTGAGACTTGGAACCACTGAGGCTGTTGGTATTGCCAGACCTATAGTAAGATTTAGCCCCATGACAAAACTTAATTCCCTCACTGGCGAGGACAACACGACAAAAGTATTCACCATCATCATTTAGAGACAAATTTTCATTCCAAGTACCTGCTTTTTCAGCAATCTGACGTGGAACTAACCAAGCAGCAGGATGCATCATCCAATGTCCTTCCCAAGCACAAATCAGCCATTCAACTGGTGACATATCTGCCCATAAAGGCTGAGGGATAAACTGAGCTTCTGTATTTTTAGTGTAAAATCTTGCCCACTCTCCCGCCGCAATATAGCTAGAATCACTAGTCTCTAAAAGTTGTATTTGACGTTCTATTTTGTCTGGTGCTAACAAATCATCAGCATCTAAATACTGAATAAAATCTCCTTGGCAAGCATTCAGTGCTACATTCCTGGCAGTACTAGCTCCCTTATTAGGCTGACTAATAACTTTAACACCACGGGATTCAAATTTCTTTGCTACTTCCAAACTGTTATCCGTCGATCCATCATCCACTAGAATGATTTCGGTATTGTCCCAAGTTTGGGCTAAAGCAGATTCTAAGGTTTCTGTCAACCATTTTTCAGCGTTATAGCAGGGGATCAGGATAGAAACTAGAGGTTTCATGCAGCTTGCTTGACATTATTAATTTGACTACTTTGTAAAATATGCTTCCAACCGTAGCGAAAATACCAGTGCTTAGAATCTGCTACGTAGTGATGTAACACCGATTTAGGCTGAATCACTTCTTGTCTAGTGGGCATAACAATGTAGTCTTCATCTGGTGCAACCGCACAAGCTTTACCCGCCATTAACATGGCAACAAGTGCCTGTTCTTGGTAATAGTGAGTCCCTTGTTCCTCTATCATGGTTTTGCACCAATATTCGAGTTTTTCCCAATCAATATCCTCACTTTGTAAACCACATATTCCTACATTCAACCGCTCAGATATATTTGCTTGTGCTAGGGAAGTCATCAAAGCATCAGAATAACCGTAGGAAGTTTCCACATCTACCATATGACAGGGTTGCTGGGGAAACTTGAGCCATTCAAGAAGAAAATCTGGGGTGCGGAAAAATAACATATCAGAGTCTAGAACCAATTTCCATCCTTTGGAACTGACATGAATATCTGTCACTTTCCGCATATTTGGATAATTGAGGCGACGCTCCCTAAGATAGGGAAAATTACTTAGTGGTAGATATTTATCTATACATTCTTCGATTTCTGGTTTAAGAATAATTTTAGCATTGGGAAAAATCCTGATAATCTCATCTTGATACTTTTTTTCTAAAGAGCCATCATCATAAATAATTGGGCGTAAAGGAATATTTGTCTGTTGTGCCATTGAGTAAGCACAGAAACAGGTTTGATACCAAAACCTTCGACCGCTCAGAAAGTAAATATCTAATGTTTCTTTGGCATCATCAACATTAATGTTTGGCAGGTGATAAGCTGCTGCTTCCATTTGTAGACGCGACCAGTAATCGATCGCCATATTAATATGTCCTTTACGTTGACATTCTTTAAAGAAGCCTTTGGGAGCATAGTAAGTATGATAAAGCAGAGATCCCAAATTCAGAGATTTTGCCAACTTCCGTAAGTGGGACAGCTGTGAATTAGCAATCATATAAGGAGGCTCTAAAGTAACTCAGATTGACCTTCAAACAGTCCACAAGCACCTTGCCAACGGATGTAAGAAGCTGGATCTTTCCAAGGTTGGTAGCAAAAGAAGGCTTTTATTTGGCGGGGTAATACCGTCCATTGGGGAATTTTCTGCCAAAGGCGGATGCCATGCACATCTAAAACCTGAACCCACGATCGCGATGAAGCACGATTGAGTTGTGCTAGATATTTTTTTGTCAGTCGCTTGGCAGAAATGAGGTGAGTCAGCTTCAGTTGAGGGAAATATCCAACTCCCCAACCTTCTTCGAGTAACGTGAGAACGATATCGTTATCTTCCCCTGATGTAAGTTGCTTACCTGTGCGACCTAATGCTAACCTTGTCTTGTTGCCAGTAATTCTATTTGCGTAAACTTCAGCAGCCTGTTTGCGGATTGCCAGTCCAGCACCAATGGGAGCAAATTCTGGATATTGTTTCTGTGATTGTGTTGTCTGTGTCCAGTAACATATATAAGTTTCATCACCCAAATCTCGTATTCCTAATGGAACGGCAACATTAGCAAACCACGGCTCTGGATTTACTTCAAATTGAGCTAATGACTTCCCTCCAATCGCCCCTAGCTGAGGATGCTGCTGCAAGATATCAAGCGTGTGCTTTAGATAATCTGGGTCAAGCACATTATCATCATCAGCAAAAACTAGAATCTCAGCTTTCGCTTCTCGAAAACCACGAATACGAGCGGCTGTTAGTCCCAGGCTTTCTTCTCGTATGTGGCGGGCATGGGGATGCCAGGTCAAATCAATTTCCGAGGAAAGAATGTTACTACTGGCATTATCGATCAGTAAAAGCTCCCACTGGTTTGCAATTAAAGTTTGGGCTTCTAGAGCAGCAAGTACCTTCTCTAAATAATCTCGCCGGGGATTGTGGGTACAGATGACGACGGTGATTTTAGGTGTCATGAGTCTGTGAACTGAGACGAATCTTTTTTTGGCAAATTTTCTCTAAGCCATGTGATGCCGGTTTGTTTAACTTGGGCAGGAATACCAGCGACGATGCAGTTTTCAGGTACATCTTTAGTTACAACAGACCTAGCTGCAACAACGCTATCATTACCAATACAGACTCCCTTGAGAATTTGCACATTAGCAGCAAGCCAAACATGATCGCCAATATTTATATCTTTAGCATAATTAATTCGTTGCATTGAAGCACAATCAACAATTGAATGAGAATCACTGCATCGAATGTCAACACCATGTGCAAACATACAATCATTTCCGATTAAAATCGAAGAGCCTGATTCTGCTAATCCTATATTTGCCTGCTTAATTGTTGTTCCACTGCCAATTTTAAGATTACCCTGATGGTCATTCATCCATAGGCATCCGCCTTCAATATGACAATTTTCCTCAATTAGTAGTCGATTATGTGATCCATTAATCTCAATCGATAAATTACTGAGGCAGCTTCCTGAGTGAATTATAATAAAATTATGATTCCCATGTATTTTTAAAGATGTATTTCTCAGATGCGGAAAAGAGTTTGCCAAATTAATTGATATTTGATTCCCTACCCCAGTAACTCTCCGCACATTTTGTTGAATAGCATAGTAAACATAAGCTAAGACTTCTCGCAAATAAGGAAACTTTTTGCCTTGCCTCCAAAAATAAATAAGCATGATTGTAAATAACCTTATTGAGGTTTTATATTTGAAGAATTATATCTTGATGTTCCTGTCACGAAGGAGCTATTTTCTTGCGCCTAAATGCTGTCTAAGCTTTATCGCTCTTTGATAACTAACTTCTTGCAATGCACCAATTCGCTCCAGATTATATTCCGATAAAACTCTATCACGTGCTGCTTCTCCAAGTTTCATCCGTAATTCAGGATTTTTCAATAATTCAATAACGGCTTCTGCAATTTTCTTGGATTTGTATGGGGGAATTAATCGTCCTGCTTTTCCCTGATCCAACATCTCTGACATACCTCCAGCACTGCTGCCTACAATACCTCTTGCTGCCGCCATTGCCTCTAAACAAACATTCGGAAAGTTTTCCCAACGGCTAGGAAACACACAAATATCTGTGACTGCAAGGATTTTAGGAATATGTTCCAATTCAACCGGGCCTGTAAACTCCAGGGAATTCCGATAGCGTTTCAGTTTTCGTTCCAGATATGCCTGCATATCTAAGCCTGGTAGGGGAGATGGCAAAGGTGTACCAACAAAACGGAACCTGGCATCAGGATGCCGTTTCAAAATTAATGGAATTGCCTGTGCCAGTTCGAGAATACCTTTGCGAACTTCTAACCTACCCACAAATGTAATCGTGTTAGTTTGAGTTTCTACTGGAATATCCAGTAGCTCTGTATTTGGGATGTAGGGATTGGGGATATGCACAACCTTCTCGGTAGGAAGATCCCAGGCTTCAATCAGTTTTTCACCTAATGCCTGAGACGGCGTGGTTATTTCATCCGCATCCAAGGTGTGTAACCGCTCAATGTCAGTAGTTACATCGTAGTTATAGCTCGGGAAGGGTGTTGGCTTTTGCCCTCGACGCAATCCTCCCAAATACCAACGAAGTTTTTGGTGAAATAATGGTTTAACGTAATTGATTTTGTTAATTAAAAATCTAGGTGTATGGAGTTTGACTACTAATGGAATATCTGGAACAAGGTGCACGGCCCAAGAAGCACACGCACTGATTTCAGGTCCTTCCAATACATCAAATCTTACAGTACTATGGCGTTCTGCAAATAAACGTCCTATCTTTTCCGAGAACAGAAAATTGTTTTGTTCCTGAATCCGATGGACAACAATACCATTTTCAATGTGAGTTTCACAACGATGAAGACTACCTGCAAATACCTCTACATAATGACCGCGTTGTTGCAGTATTGCAGCAACTTGATACATATAAGTCGCAATACCACCATTTGATGTATCTGGAGGATACTCATAGCTAATAAAGGCAATGTTCATGGTAGAGATGAAATGGAGCACTGTCACTGCTTGTTTGTTGCAATAGTCTTATTAAATTGAGTTCGCCACTGATTGATTGCTGCTAAGTTTATGTTGATAGTTGTTCTAGTTGAACCATCAATCCACTGGCTTATTTTTTCAAATTCTTCACGAGCTGCAGTTGGTAAATTGGTATCCTTGGAAATTTCTTTTGCCCGATTATCAATCTCAATTACTAATGCCCGCCGCTTATGATGCAAACACTTAATGCCACCATGTAATCTAGTGCCAATGTAGTCAAACCATATCCCTGAATTCAAAAAATGCTTAAAAGCATCATATGAATGTTCGATAATCGTTATTGATCTCTCTAAATTTGAAGTTAGATCTGAGATGTATTCAAAATCTCCTCTTCCTTGGGACCAAGCAAATACTTTTCGATATTTAGAAAGCACTAATTCTAGTAACTTTTTGTCCAATTCAGGATTCTTCGCATAGTCAGTTACCATGACCAAGGCATTGTCCGATTTAACTGATGTAATCTCCTGCGGTTTAATATCTGCCAGTGACCACATTGTTGGACAACCCGTATTTAATACATTCTTGATGCCAATAGAACGGAGTTGTCTTTCAGTATAACTGTCTCTAACTGAATGCATCAGATGATTTGAAAGTATAGATTTCAAAATCAGCCCGGTTTGAAAATTGGGTTTATCTTGATAAGTTTGCCAACCAACACCTAATAAAATAGTTTTTCTAATCTTTAACTGTTGTCGCCAGGAAAATTGCCATTTCCGGTAACGATTCATTTGTGAACTAAGTAAATTTGTTCCCCCTACAAATGCGAAAGGACAATTACGTGCGTAATCAATATGCTCCTCCTGTGGAAATATATGAGTTGAGATCCTAACAATTTCACTAACCTTGAACAGGCTTTGAATTTCTTGTTCAACTGACTCTTGAATAATCAAATCTCCAAGATTGGCACTAGGAGTACCGTCATTTTTTTCAACTCCTGGATCGAATAAGCAAATTTTCATGGTGTTGTCTGGTTAAGAAAGAATTGGTAATACTGCTTTGTTCTTAAGCTGGTAGAACCCATCGATGATACATACAAACATTACCGTATCCAGTATTTCCAAGCACAGGGCGCCCTCGTAAATTGCCTTGTTCAACATCAACAATCTCTGCACCTTCAACTGCATCTTGTAATTCACCATCACTAACCAGAGCTACATTTATCCGGTATCGACCTGGTAAAAGTCCTAATTCATCTAGTTCACACACAATTGCATTGCCAATATGTGGATCAGTTATATCTTCCTGACTACGCACCGCACTATTGAAATTGATTACAGGTTGACCATATTGATCGTAGAGCGTAAAGATGCATGAAAGCCTTGGTCGAAGATTAGTGACATAAAACACAAATCTGGCAGGATGTCCTGTAGAAAGTGTTGTTGAGGTGTAGTCATCTCCCGTTGAAATTTTTATAGCAGTTAATCGCAATAGTCCTTTACCACGCCTATCAGTACGCTCTAATAAATTTTGAGATGCCGAACTTTCGAGTGTTGCTAGATAATGAGTAACTACCTTACTTGTCATATCATCTATCTGTACTGTTCCTTGGCTCAAAAAAAAACCACGGTTGCAAAGGGTTTGTACAACACCCAAATTATGACTAACAAATAGAATAGTGCGCCCCTCTTTCCCTACTTCTTCCATTTTCCCAATGCACTTCTTCTGAAACCCTGCATCCCCAACAGCCAGCACTTCATCCACAATCAAAATCTCCGGCTCTAAATGCGCCGCCACCGCAAACGCTAATCGCACATACATCCCAGAAGAATACCGCTTCACCGGCGTATCTAAGAACTTTTCTACTTCTGCAAACGCAACTATCTCATCAAACTTACGCTTAATCTCCGCCTTACTCATACCCAAAATCGCACCATTGAGAAAGATATTCTCCCTCCCTGTCAACTCTGGATGAAACCCCGTACCCACCTCCAATAAACTCGCAACTCTTCCCTTGATGTTGATGCGTCCTTGGGTAGGTTCCGTAATTCTACTGAGAATTTTCAATAACGTTGATTTTCCAGCACCATTACGTCCAATTATCCCAACTCTGTCACCCTGCTTAATCTCAAAAGATACATCCTTTAGTGCCCAAAATTCCTCATAATTATTTTGGGTTTTGGATTTTCCACTTTGGAATGGTTTTAACAACCCTTTTGCACCATTAGCAATTACATCCCGCAGTGCTGTGTAGCGTTCTTGCTGCTGATGTCCAATAATGTATTTTTTTCCTAAATTCTCAACGCGAATAACAGTGTCAGACATTATAAGATAATTCGTAATTCGTAATTCGTAATTCGTAATTTGTAATTTGTAAGAGTTATTTATAACCCTGTAATTAATTAAGTTAGGCAATAAATATAAATTTGATCAGAGCAAAAGGAATAATTATGTATGTTGTGAAATTTACCACAACCTTTGAATTGGATAAGCATCAAAAGCAGAATCAATACTCAGTATGGGTAATTGTTCAACAATAGCTTGAGCAATTAAAAGTCTGTCAAAAGGATCGCGGTGATGATTCGGTAAATTGGTTAAACCCCAAATATAAGTTAACTCAATAGGTAAAAGTTGTAGGGCATTTACACGCTGTTGATTTTCTATCAAACTAGGGAGAGATAAATTTAAGTTCAGCTTACCTAGTTGCAGTTTAATTTGCATTTCCCAAATGCTAGCAAGACTAAGCATCCAAGTATTGCTGGCATCAGTTAGTAGTTCTCTAACATTCTCAGATAGCCTTTCTGGATTTCCTGCTGCCCAGATAAATACATGGGTATCTAACAATAGATTCACTGCTCACCCGTCCAAAACTCATCTGGTAAAGGATCGTTGAAGTCCTCACTCATCCAAATCTCTCCCTGGTGTAAACCGAGTACACGTTGTTGTCTAGCTTGGGGTTTACCATATTTCTGAACTAAAAAATCAGCAAAGTCTAACAATGTCTGTTGTTGCTCTGGTGGTAGGGATTGCAGCTTTGCTATTAATTCTTGAGTGACATCCACTGTTTGGGTAGTCATATTCATCTCCAGGTTATAGCCAGGGTTATTTTAGGTAGGTTTCTGAAAAGAATTTTACCAATGATAAGGACGCACGCAATGCGCCCCTACGATGGATTTGCAATGGCATGGTCATTTAAATTATAGAAATTTGCTTATTTCTGGTTCAATTCGCCAGAAACTCAAGTCCCATCTCATAATCTGCTGGGAATGATGATCAAAGCGGTCAGCGATCGCCCCACTAACCCTTAAAATATAATGTACTAACCATGTTGTTCTAGCCATTCCTCCAAATCACTGATTTCTGTGAAATCTAACAGTGCTTCTGCCAAATTCTCTAAATCAGGTGTTGATAACCCCTCGATTTTTGTTTGTGTAGCGGATGAAATAACACCAAACCTACGCCGAATTAATCGTGATACTAAATTAACTCCTTCTTGTTGTAACCCTTGTTGTAACCCTTGTTGTAACCCTTGTTGTAACCCTTGTTGTAACCCTTGTTGCAACCCTTGTTTTTCTCCTTTTTCCAAGCCTTCTTTTAAAATTTCTTGATACCAAGGTGATTCTCTTAATATACTCATATCCCACCTCATAATCTGTTGCACTAAAGGTATCTCTAACACAAAGCTAGCAAAAAAAGATAATAACGGTTCTAATTCTTGTAACTGTTCGTCAGCCCTTAATAATTGTACCGCTTGGCGCACTGTAGTCTCATTGGCACCATTCTTCAGAATGGGTACAAATGGCAGCAAGGCTGATAGTTGCTGTTCAAAGACTAAATTCGCTTCAACTTCCCACAAATTGATCACTCGGTAGTCTTGATGAGCCGTCATTCCCATAATCTCTGAATGATAGGAATTAGGAATTACTTGAGTAGTAGAGATGGGTAAGATATTAATTAATACAGGATATACTGGTAAGTTGTAGCGTTCCTCTGCCAAGGCTGCATAAGCACGGATGCGCTGGGGCATTTTGGAACTATACCGTAGTTGTAATTCATTCAGCAGTAGGAACTCGCCTTCTTGGGGGCTATATACTTTTAAAAGCACATCATTTTCCCGCGCCACCCATTGGAAGTCCGAAGAGAGAATTTCTCGCACCGTTAAGTCGCGGTTGTCTGTGAGCCAACGCACCCATTGATTTGGTGATAAGCTAATTAGGCGTTTGCTGCCGATGTCGGACTTTTGCTTACTCACTACTTCTTCTGCTGGTTTTATAGCATTATCTCAAAGATATGGCTCAAAATAATATTATTGTGCTTCATAAGGTCGGTGGTATGGTTCAGTCACTAGAAATGATGCCTGTTGTTCTCAACTTAGATACTGTCAACCTTACAGATGAGCAATTTTGGCATCTGTGTCAGGTAAATCGAGATATTCCATTAGAACGGAGTGCTAAGGGAGAGTTAATAATTATGCCCCCAGTAGGAGGAACAAGCGGAAACCGCGAAGCAGATTTGATTACTGATTTAAATATTTGGAATCGCCAAACTGGTTTAGGTAAAGTTTTTAGTTCCTCCACAATTTTTAAACTTCCTGGTGGTGGTGATAGATCCCCTGATGCTGCTTGGATAAAATTAGACCGATGGGAAGCACTCACCCCAGAGGAGCAAGAAAAATTCCCACCCATTTGCCCCGATTTTGTGATTGAGTTAAGGTCACGCACAGATGCATTAAAACCTCTACAAGAGAAGATGCAGGAATATCTCAACAGTGGCTTGCGTTTGGGTTGGTTAATTAATCCCCAAGATGAGCAGGTAGAAATATATCGTCTCAATCAAGAAGTGGAAATTGTTTCATTTCCAGTCACTTTATCTGGGGAAGATGTGTTGACTGGATTTGTATTAAATTTACCCATCTAAGTAATAGAATTTTAGATTTTAGATTTTGGATTTTGAATTTTAGACTGGCAAAAATCATTCATCAGCCTGCCAAATTACACCTCATCTGGATTGATACCCATGGCTCTCAACCTTTGTGCTAATCTTTGTGCCCTTTGACTCTCCTGTTCTGCCCGTTGGTGTTCTTGTTCTGCCCTTTGACTCTCCTGTTCTGCCCGTTGGTGTTCTTGTTCTGCCCTTTGACTCTCCTGTTCTGCCCGTTCTTCAGAAGTTGGGATCCAATTACCTGTAGCATCATACCACCTCAGCCATAAACCTTCTGTTTGCTGATAGTTTCCTTGCCAAACCCCTAACCCCAATTCCATTTCTTCAAACCAAAACTTCTGTTCTGGTAGTTCTACTGCTTGATATTGGGTTGCTACTAACTGGAATACCCGTAACTGATTTTCATAGCGGTCAAATACGATATAATAGGGGATTCGCAAATTCTGTTCGTATACTTGCCATTTTGTGGGTGGTTTGTTGGCATCCCTCAGGGTTTGTCCCAAATCTTCTGTTTCTGTACCTGGTGAAAGTAATTCAACCACTAAAAATGGTGCCATTCCCTCCTGCCAAACAACATAACTCAACCGCATATTTTGTTGCTGTTGAGCGCGAGATACACCCAATACTAAAAACCAATCTGGTCTTTTGTACCACAACCGATGACGAGGATTGTAGTACAAATTTAAATCTGTACCAATGAACATCTCCTCTGTTGGGTAGTTGGGGGGTTGGCAGGTTTCCCGCAATAATTGGGGCTGAAAGTCGTGGAATTCGTCCGGTAAACCAGGCTCCTGTGGATCTTCACTAGGAAGATCATACATGGTGGGCATGGTTTCCCAAGGCGGTGGTGGGTGAATCTGCTCTGGTATGTCTAGATCCTGAGGATCTTCACTCTTGCGATCATACATGGTCGGTAGAACTTCGCTGGGAGGACGGGGCGGATCAGTCTGGTACATGGCGGTGACGCAGATGAACTTATTGCTTGCGGTATTAGCCAGGAGACTTTCCTATTCTAGAATAAGTCTGAGTTCAACAGAGTGATCGCATGACTCCACCCACTCCTCAAGCCTCTTCCGGATCAATCCCCATATCTCTTAACTTTCGCGCTAATCTTTCTGCTCGTTGACGTTCCTCCTCTAGTTGTAATTGCACCTGTTGCAACCTTTGATTTTGTTGAATATCTCGCTCTTCTAAGGTGGGAATCCAGTTATCATTGGTATCATAGCAACGCAACCATAATCGCTCTATATTTTGATAAGCACCTTGCCACATTGCCAACCCCAATTCTAGGCTTGGTATCCATATTTTTGGCTGACTCAGATTTAGTTGGCTATAGCGATCGCCTACTAGTTGAAATACCCGCAGTTGCTCTGTGTATCTATCAAATACTATATAGTAAGTAACTCTCAGTATTTGTTCGTAGACTGACCATTTTGTTGGTGGCTGATTGATTTCCCGCACAGTTTGCCGCAAGTCTTCTTTTTCTATTCCCAGTGAAAGTAACTCAACCACAACGGAAGGAGCTTTGACCTAGGTACTGTTTTTGTAGACAAGACTTAACAGTTGTAGACAATTGTCAACGTTTTTTCATGTGTTTTATGCATAATTTTTGCTAAAATCAACCTGATTCATTAGGGAATAATCTCTTGATTAATATGCAAAAACCAAGCACTGATCGAGAGATCCGCAAATAATTTAATATCTGAAAACGCGGACGGCTCAGCCGTGTAAGCCTACTGAGGGATAACCGCTCCCATGCTCC